>CBRGMI010000065.1:0-9505 GCA_967797495.1 uncultured bacterium | reverse complement strand
GTCCGGAGATCCATCCAGCTCGTCTCGATCGTTGCGTAGCGGGCCCACGCGGCGGCCCACCCGTCGTCGTCGCGCGGGAACGTCTCGACGGGCTGCTGCGGCGTGTTGCGGTCCCAGATCCCGAAGTGATCGGGCGCGTACCCGAGCAGGTACCGCGAACCCGTGTGCGTGAACTCGATCTTCGCCTCGGCCGCGGGCGCCGCGGCTGCCACAGGCGCGGCGGCCGCGGGCGCCGTCTCCTCGAGGGCCGCGGCGGCCGGTGCCTCAGCTTCGGGCTGTGGCGTGGCGGCCGGCTCGAGCGTCGGCTGGGCGGCCGGGGCCTCGACACGCTTGGGCGGCGTCACCGCCGCGGCCGGGATCTCGTCGACGAGCCACGATCCGCACCAGCGGCACTTGATCGCCGCGTCCTTGATCTCCTCGGCACAATACGGACAGGTCTTCATCGAGGTGCTCCTTCCGCGCTTTGTCACTCCCCGCACAGCTTTCGACAGATTCGACAGCGTACTCCGGGACCCCGAGACGAGGGAACCCGGGTGTCAGCCCGCCGGCAGGAGCACGCCGCCCTTCATGACGACATCCACCTCCGTGAGCAGGCCGACGTCGCTCAGCACGTCGCCTCGGACGGCGATCAGGTCGGCGAACAGCCCCGGCTCGATCGCGCCGACCCGATCGCGCCACCCGAGGAGCTCGGCGGCCACCACGGTGGCGGAGCGGATCGCCTCGATCGGCGTCATCCCGAGCTTGACCATGGTGGCGAACTGGTGGGCGTTCATCCCGTGCGGGTAGGTCCCGCTGTCGGTCCCGAACGCGATCCGGACCCCCGCCTCGACCGCCTTGGCGAACCCCTCCCGCTGTACGTCGGTCGTCTCGCGGAGCTTGCGCATCACGTCCGGCGACCAGCCCTCGCGCTCGCCCTGGTCGATCAACCAGTCCCCCATCCAGACGTCCGCGACCAGGTAGGTGCCGTGCTCGGCCATGAGTGCGATCGAGTCGTCGTCCATCAGCGAGCCGTGCTCGATCGAGCGCGCGCCGGCGCGGACCGCGCGCTCGATGCCCTCGGCGCCGTGGGCGTGGGCCGCGACGTGTGTCTCATACAGCGCGGCCTCCTCGACCGCAGCCCGGATCTCGGCCTCGCTGAACTCCGGCGCGGACGGGACGGTGCCCTCGGTGAGGACCGCACCGGTCGCGATGACCTTGATGAAGTCGGCGCCGCCGTGCAGGATCTCGCGCACCACCCGGCGCACCTCGTCGACCGAGTTCGCGACGCCGAACCGCAGCTCGCGGGGCACGACCGCGTCGACGTCGGGCGCGAGACCGGTCACGTCGCCGCCCCCGCCGGAGCTCGTGACGTACGCCCCGGCGCACAGCATCCGAGGTCCGACCACGTCGCCGGCCTCGATCGCGTCGCGCAGCGCAACGTCGACGAAGGCCCGGAACGTCCCGACGTCCCGAACGCTCGTGAACCCGGCCCTCACCGTGTCGCGGGCGTTCCGGACGCCGATGAGGGCCTCCTGCGCGCCGGTCCGCTGCACGAGCGCGGCGTACCCGTGCCCGCCCTCGATCTCGCCGATCAGGTGCGCGTGGCAGTCGATCAACCCCGGGAGCACCGTGTGCTCGGACAGGTCGACCTGCACCGGCGATCCGTCGTCATCGCCGATCGACTCGATCCGGTCGCCGCGGATGCCGATCACGCGATCGCGGAGCACCTCGCCGGCGGAGACGTCGATCAGCCACCCGGCGCGGATGCGGGTGAGGTCGCCGCTCATGGCTCGGTCAGCCGGAACGACGGGTCCGCCAACACGTCGGCGACGTCCATCTGCGCCTTCTGCAGTTTGCCCGAGTAGTCCCAGTTCATGGCCTGCCAGCGCGTGAACTGATCGAGCACCCACACGCCTGACTGTCGCGCGCCGTTGCCGCTGCGTCCGTTGCCGCCGAAGGGCAGGTGGGCCTCGGCTCCGGTGGTCGAGTTGTTCACGCTCACCATGCCCGCGGAGATGCGCTCGCGGAACCGGAAGACGTTGAGGGGGTCCGTCGTGTAGATCGAGGCCGACAGGCCGTAGCCGTGGCCGTTCGCGAGAGCCATCGCCTCGTCGAAGTCCCCGAACGACGCGACACCCACGATCGGTCCGAACGTCTCCTGCTTGTACAGGTCGTCGTCCATAGTCACGCCGTCGACGATCGTCGGGTGCACGTACAGACCGGCATCCGGTTCCCCGACGAAGCCGGCGCGAGGGTCGGCGCGCGTGATCCTGCCCGTCGCGTTCGAACCGTGGAGCGTGTGGTGCGGCTGCACCCAGTCGAGCCATCCGAGGAACCGGTCGCGGAAACGCGACGAGATCATCGGCCCGTAGAGCACGTCCTCGAACGGATCGCCGATCGCCGCGGTCTCGACCGCCTCGGCGAACCGTGCGAGGAACGCATCGTGCACCTGCTCGTGCACGATGACCGTCCCCAGCGAGGTGCACCGCTGCCCCGCCGTCCCGAACCCGCTGAACAGGGCGCCCTCGACCGCGAGGTCGAGGTCGGCGTCGGGCATCACGACGAGCGGGTTCTTCCCGCCGAGCTCGAGGCAGGGCGTCTGGAGGTGTCGCCCGCAGAGCTCGCCGAGCCGCCGCCCCACGTCGCTCGAACCCGTGAAGCCGACCTTGTCGACGAACCCCGCATCCAGGGCATCCGAGAGCCCCTCGAACGTGGCGGCGCCATCGGCGAGCACCATGTTGAACACGCCATCGGGGAAGCCGGCGTGCAGGAACAGCTGGGCGAGCGCCTCGGAGGTGGCGGGCGCGTACTCGGCGGGCTTCCACACCGCCGCATTGCCACACAGGAGTGCCGGGACCAGGTACCAGGAGGGAACCGCGACGGGGAAGTTCCCCGCCGTCACGATCGCCGCGACGCCGACCGGGTTACGGAACGTGAACAGCTGCTTGTCGGGGAGCTCGGACGGCACGGTCATCCCGTAGAGACGCCGCCCCTCCGACACGAAGAAGTTGCACGTGTCGACGACCTCCTGGACGGAGCCTCGGGCCTCGGCGATCGGCTTGCCGATCTCGCGCGTCATGGTGCGGGCGAGCGTCTCGGCGTTGTCCTCGACCAGGCGCCCGAGCTGCTGGATCGCGCGCCCGCGCACGGGCGCCGGGACGCGGGCCCAGTCGCGCTGCGCGTTCCGAGCTGCGGCGCAGGCCTCCACGAACGTCGTCGCGTCGGCCAGTCGGACGGTCGCGACGATCTCGTCGAGCCTGGCGGGGTTCGGGATGTCCCGGGTGCCGCCCGGCGCGTCGTCGCGCGCTCGACCCCCGATCAACGAATCGACGGTGCGTGCCACCCTGCCTCCACCCTCGGAGACCCCGATAGTAGCGGCCCGGCCGCCTCCGGGACGGGCCCGATGGCGGATGCGAGAGCTCGACGATTGTGGTTAGGCAGGTCACGGGGGCGCTCCCGAACCGCTACATCATCGCCGTCGCCGTCGACCCGACCGATGCGACCGGGATGCACGTCTACGCCGCGCTCGGCGGCTTCTCCCGTCGATGGATCGACAGCGCCGGTGTCGGCCACGTGTTCGAGTCGGCGGACGGCGGCGCGAGCTGGACCGACATCAGCGGGGACCTGCCAGACGCCCCGGCCCGGGACCTGGTCATGGATCAAGGCGGGAACCTCGTCCTCGCCACCGACGTCGGGGTGTTCGCGGCGGGTCCGAGCGGCGGCTCGTGGTCGCAGCTGGGCTCCGGACTCCCCCACGCGGTGATCGACGACCTGTCGTTCTACCCGAACGGCACGACGATCCTGGCCGCCACGCACGGCCGGGGACTGTGGTCGCTCGCGCCGCCCGCGTAGCCGACACACGGGGAATGAACGGGCCCCGGGACTCCCGGGGCCCGTTCGTTTGCGAGGAACGTTGGGGACTGCGACGATGGACGCATGGCCCTCGCGCGACGCCCCATGGTCAGCCTCCTCGGTCGGGTCCCGCTCTTCGAGGGCTGCACGCGCGTTGATCTGTCCCGCGTGGCCGCGCTCTCGGAGGAGCGCATCTACCGAGAGGGACAGGTCATCGTGAAGGCCGGGGACCCGGGCAAGGCCTTCTACGTGATCACGAACGGCAAGGCGAAGGTGGTCGCCGGCAAGACCCCGGGCGGGAGGAAGGAGGCCGAGCTCGGGCGGGGCGAGTTCTTCGGCGAGCTCTCGCTGCTGGACGGCGACTCTCGGACCCGGACCGTGGTCGCCGAGACGCCGCTCGAGACCGTGCGGATCGAGCGCTCGGAGTTCCGCAAGCTCCTGAGGAAGGAGCCGGACCTCGCGATCCGACTGCTCGAGGGCATGGCCAGGCGGACCCGCAAGATCCTCGACACACCGTCCCTCTAGGACGCCTCGGACCTCACCGCGTCTGGAGGACGGTCACGAGAGGTAGGTGAACGCCCGCTCCGCGAGATCGGACCAGCGCCTCGCGTGCGCGAGCGGGACCAGCACCCACTCCTTCATCCGGCGACCCTTCATGGGCTCGAAGGGCTCGACGCCGGTCAGCGCGCGCGCCCGCTCGAGGTCGTCGGGCCCGAGCTTGAACGTCATCGCGTCGCCGAACGTGCCCGCGAACACCTTGTCACCGGCCTTGAGGACCGGCATACCGAACATCTGAGACCGGGTGGCGCCGCGCGCGACGAAGGTGTCGGCGAGCCGTTCGAAGCGTTCGACGGTCTTCGGCCCGGCCACCGGCATCGTCGGCGACGTCTTCCGCGTCGCCCGGGGCTTCGTCGCCTTGGGAGCCTTCGAGGCGGGCCTGCCCTGCATCGGCATGGTTCGGATGCTACTCGGCGACCACGGGGTGCGGCCGTTCTGGCTTCCTCGTGCTCGTGCTCTAGGCCTTTCGGCCGATGCGGCGGTCCTCATGCGCGCTCAGAATCGCCCAGGATCACCGAGGACGTCTCTTGACCTGAGGGGGGCCCGAGCTTGCGTCGCCATCTCCGAACCTTCACCGTCCTGTCCCTGATCGCCGGGCTGCTCGCCTGGGGGGCGGGACCAGCATCCGCGCGGTCGGGCCGCCTGATCCTGCATCGCCACGCGATCCCCGGCCGCTACATCGTCGTGCTGCGTTCGTCCGTGCCCCGCGCGCCGGCGTTCGTGGCGGCCGGCATGCAGCGCGCGTACGGGGCCAGGGTGCAACGCGTGTTCGCCGACGCGCTCGACGGCTTCGTCGCCGACATGTCGCGCGCCCAGGCGCTGCGGACGAGCCGCGACCCGCGCGTCGCCTACGTCGAGCAGGACTCGGTGGTACGTCTCTCCGAGACGCAGACGCCGGCGACCTGGGGCCTGGACCGGATCGACCAGCGCGCCCTGCCCGTCGACGGCGCGTACACGTACACGGCGACGGGCAGCGGCGTGACCGCGTACGTGATCGATACCGGGATCCGGCTCACGCACCAGGAGTTCGGCGGGCGCGCGGTTAGTGGCTTTGATGCGATCGACGGCGGGAGTGCCGACGACTGCCACGGCCACGGCACGCACGTCGCCGGCACGATCGGAGGATCGACGTACGGCGTCGCCAAGCAGGTCGGCCTGGTCGCGGTCCGGGTCCTCAACTGCCAGGGCTCGGGCAGCACGTCGCAGGTCATCGCGGGCATCGACTGGGTGACGCAGGATCACGACACGAACGAACCCGCCGTCGCGAACATGAGCCTCGGCGGATCGACATCGAGGGCGATGGACCAGGCGGTGTCGACATCGATCAACGACGGCGTGACCTACGCGATCGCCGCCGGAAACGGCAACATCTTCGGGTTCGCCGCGAACGCCTGCAACAGCTCGCCGGCCAGGGTCGGAGCGGCGCTCACCGTGAGCGCCACGGACGAGACCGACACGAAGGCCTCGTGGGCGAACTTCGGCAGCTGCGTGGACGTGTTCGCGCCGGGCGTCTCGATCACCTCGGCGTGGGGGTCGGGCGACACCGCCACGAACACGATCAGCGGCACGTCGATGGCCACGCCGCATGTCGCGGGAGTGGTGGCGACGTACCTGGAGACGAACCCGACCGCCTCACCCTCCGAGGTTGCCTCGACGATCACCTCGAGTGCGACGCAGGGAGTCGTGCAGAGCGCGGGGAACGGCTCGCCCAACCTGCTGCTCTTCTCGGGCCTCACGACCGCGCCTCCGCCACCGCCACCGCCGCCCCCGCCCCCACCGCCGCCGCCTCCGCCACCCCCCGAGCCGGGCACCTTCACCTTGGAGGCGAGCGGACAGACGTTCTTCGCGACGGTGCGGCTCGTGACGCTGACGTGGACGGGCGCGACGTCGCAGTACATGACGCTGTACCGCGACGGCGTCAACATCGGGGCCGCGGCGAACACCGGCACGACCCTGGACGTCGTCGTGACCAGCGGAGGGACGATCGTCTACAAGGTCTGCGAATACAACACGACCATCTGCTCGAACACCGCGTCGGTCACCTTCTGAGCCGAACGCGGCCGCCCGACGGCGCTGGCCCCTACAATCGGGGCCAGCGCCGGTAGCTCAGTCTGGACAGAGCGGCTGCCTTCTAAGCAGCGGGTCGCAGGTTCGAGTCCTGCCCGGCGCACTTTCGCAGGTTGGAGGCCATTCCGGCCTCGCCGGGTGGCGCGGGGAACCGGCCGAGCGCGTCGAGACGCCATGGGGTCGGAGCTCGAGTTCATCTGGTCGCGTGCACGAGCCCACGGCGCTAGCATCGGTGGGAGACCGATCGACGCTGGAGGTCACCGATGGACGCGCAAGAGACGATGCGCCTCATGTTCGACACGATGGATGCCTACGATCGGAGCGACTTCGACCGGCTTGGCGAGATCTACGCCGAGGATGCGGTCTGGAAGAACTCGGACCCTGCCGGACCGCACTGCGAGAATCGCCAGGACATCTTCGACATGTTCCGGGGCCGCAAAGAGTCAGGCATCAGGGTCACCTTCGACGAACTGCGCTCGAGTCCCACACAGGTGCTTGTGGCCGCACGAGCGCCCGACTTCGACTCCGCCTTCAGCGTGTTCACCTTCGAAGGGCGTCGGATCGTTCATGTGGCCGACTACGGTTCGATGGAGGCCGCTGAGGCCGCCATGCGGGTCTCGACGTAGGGTGACAGGGAGAATCACTCGATCGCGTTCGAGGGGTTCGTGAAGGCGACGCCAACTGTGTGTCGCACGCAAGTTCGAGCGTGTCCCCTATGTCACAAAGCCCTGGACCACGAAACAGCCGTTGTAGACGGCGTGGATCACGATCGCGAGCGCCAGCGACTTGCGCCACTCGGTCGCCAGCGCCAAGACAACGCCGCCCAGGAGGATCGCCGGCATCGACGGAGGGTACGAGTGAACGAATGCGAAGATTGCGGCGGACGACACCGCGGCGAGCGCCACGGGGTACCTCGTCCTCAAGCCGCGGTACATGATGCCCCGAAACATGCTCTCTTCACCCACCGCGACGACGACGACCTCGACCAGACCCAGCACGATCCACGGGCCGCCCGATGCCAACTCTGGAGCCGGGGGAATCGGGTACCAACCTATCCATCCGTCGAGGTGCGCGTAGACCCAGTTCGTGACGAGCATGTTCACGAAGTAGAGACCGACGCCAGCCGCCAATCCCACGACGAGATCCACGACCGTTGGCATCCTCATCCCGATCGCCGCGACGCCATCGGGGCCTCCGAGGCGCTTGGCGGCCGCCCTCGCGATCACAAAGAAGAGGCCACCGGCGCCGATCGTCCAGAGCGCCCCCGAGACCCGTCCGGCAGGGACATGGAGCGCAAAGAGAAGGATCTGGAGGAAGGCGAGAGCGCCCATGGCGATGAGCACGACCACCAAGGCCTGCCCGGGCGACCAGCGCGCCGCGGGTATCGACGACGTCTTTGGCGGCGCGGGAAACGCGCGATCCGGTATGGGCGGCGCCGGCAGCCACTCGAGCGAGGCCCCGCCCAGGCCCGCCGCCTCTGGTCGGACGATGGTCATCATGCATGTATCGACGCGTCTCGTCCCCCTCCTTGAGTCCGGCGGTCGGACAGGGCATCCTCGATCGTTCCGGGCATGGGCCTCCGTTTACGCGGCTGGGGTGTTCCGGGGTAGGTTGGCGTCTGGAGCGGCCGATGACGCTGAAGATCCGCACGGACGACCAGATCTCCGACGTGGACGGCGGGTGGTTCCGAGCCCGCTGGCACTACTCGTTCGACACGTACCTCGACCCCGAGTACACGTCGTTCGGCACGATGCGGGTGTTCAACGACGATCGACTCGTGCCGGGCGCCGTGTGGCCGATGCATCCTCACCGCGACATCGAAGGGCTGACCTACGTGGTCGAAGGGCTGTTCCGCCACGAGGACGACGCGGGCGGGGCACCAGGACCGCTTCCGGCCGGCTCGGTCCAGCGCATGACCCTCGGGCGCGGGGCATACCACTCGGAGCAGAACGCCTCCGAGACCGAGCCGATGCGGTTCATCCAGATCTGGATCCTGCCCGCCGAACGCGGCCTGCCACCCGGCGTCGAGCAGAGGGTCTTCACGACCGAGGACCGGACCGACACCCTCCTGAAGGCGATCAGCGGTGACGACGGCGACGCCGTGCTCGTGCACCAGGACGCGCACGTGTTCGTCTCCCGAATGAACGCGGGTCGCTCGGTCGAGCACCCCCTCGCGCCCGGACGCGGGGCGTACCTCTACGTGATCGAGGGCGACGTCGGGGTGAACGGCGAGCGGATGGAGACCGGGTCGGCCGCCCAGATCACGGACGAGGAACGCGCGGAGATCGCGGCGAGCTCGGCGAGCGAGCTGATCCTGGTCGACGTGGCGCTCGGGTAGGACCGGCTTAGCCTGTCGCCTTCTTGCGGGTCCGGTCGCGTTGGGCCGCGGCGACGCTGTCCTTGAGGGCGGCCATCAGCTCCTCCACCGCGGACCCCCCGGTCGGGGCCGGCTCTTCGGCGGCGCGCTTCGTCGGCGCGCGTTCGGCAAGCATGCGGAGAAGCTCCTCCCGGTAGGTGTCGGCGTACGCGTCGGGATCCCAGTCCGTCTTCAGGGTCTCGATGAGCGTGACCGCGAGGTCCATCTCCCGCTCGTCGACCTCGACGCCGTCCAGGTCGGGAGCGAGATCGGCCGGGTCTCGGACCTCGTCGCCGAAGAACATCGTCTCGACGGCCAGCACCTTCTCCATCGGCCGGATCGCCACGAGGTGCGGCTTGGTTCGCAGCACGAACCTCCCGATCCCGATCCGCCCCGCCTCGCGCATCGCGTGATGGAACAGGACGTACGGCTTGGTCGCCTCGGGCGTCATCGGGATCGCGTAGTAGCTCTTGTCGAGGTAGACCGGGTCGATCTGCTCGAGCTCGACGAAGTCCTCGATGTCGATGGATCTGCTCCGCTCGGGACGGATCCGCTCGAGCTCCTCCCGCGGCACCGTCACGAGCTCGCCCTCGTCGGTCTCCACGCCGCGAACGACGTCATCCCACGCGACCGGCGTCTCGACGGGTGCCCTGGTGGCCGCGCTCGTGGCCGCGCGCTCCTCCCGCACGGAGG
>CBRGMI010000064.1:0-9615 GCA_967797495.1 uncultured bacterium | reverse complement strand
AGCCCGAGCATGCGCGCCTTGAACGCCGGTGCGAGGACGCTCTTCATCATCGTCTCTCGCCTCCGTCGGCGAGGGCCGGTTCCGTCCGGTCGGCCTCGACGGTTTCCATGAGGCCATCCATGATGCGGGACGGCGTGGCCTCTCGACTCGCCGTCACCCCACGCAGCGAGCGCGCCGGCTCGAAACCGACGCCGGAACTACCCGGAGCCTTTCGGCGGCTCGCCCACGAGGACGCACGCGGCCACGTGCTGATCGGAGTTCGTGGGGCGCAGTTCAGGGTCGATCGTTCGGCAGCGGTCTTCGGCCACGGGGCACCGCGGGTGGAAGCGGCAGCCGGAAGGGATGTCTGTTGGGTTCGGCGGCTCGCCACCGAGGATCTGCGGTGCGGTCCGGTCGCGCGGATCACGCTTCGGCACGACCGACAGCAGCGCCTTCGTGTATGGATGACGGGGGTCGCGGACGACGTTTCGTGCCGGACCCTCCTCGACGATCCGGCCCAAGTACATCACCGCGATGCGGTCCGCGAACCGGGCTGCGGTCGACAGGTCGTGCGTGATCATCACGATCCCCAGATTCGCGCTCCGTCGAAGGCCGTCGAGGAGGCGGAGGACCCCGGCTCGGACCGAGACATCCAGCATCGATACGGGCTCGTCCGCAACGAGCAGCGTCGGCTCGAGCACGAGGGCGGTAGCGATCGCCACACGCTGGCGCTGGCCGCCAGACAGTTCGTGCGGATACCGATCCAGATACATCTGGGCGGGCGATAGGTCGACTCGGGCAAGCGCGTCGACGATCCGGCGCTCGCGCGCCGCGCGCTTGCCGCCGAGACGGTGGATCAGCATGGGTTCCTCGATCGCCTGACGCACGCGAAGCCTCGGGTCTAGGGACTCGTAGGGATCCTGGTAGATCATCTGCATCGTCCGGCGGATGGGCCGGAGCTCGCGCTGCGAGAGATGCGTGATGTCTCGGCCCTCCAACGCGATCGTGCCGGAGACCGGGTCGACGAGCCGCAGGATCGTCTGCGCGATCGTGGTCTTGCCGCACCCGGACTCGCCGACCAACGCGAGCATCTCCCCGGGGCGCAGGGAGAGCGAGACCCCGTCCACCGCCCTCACGAACCGCCGAGGCTCGCGCTTCAGCGCGCCGACGATCCCGCTCCGGACGCGGTACCTGGTGAACAGATCCCGCACCTCGAGGAGAGGTGGGCCACCTGCGGCCGCCGGCCCGCGCTCGCTCCGCTCGGCCTCTACGCTGCTCACCGGCGTGCGAACCCGGCCGCGACCGGATCGTCGTTGAGATGGCAGGCTGCCATCCGGTCGGCGCCGAGCGGCAACAGCGCGGGCCGTTCATCACGGCAGCGCTCGAATGCGCGGTCGCACCGCTCACGAAACGGGCACCCGACGATCTCGCGGTCCAGCCGCGGCGGCGCGCCGGGGATCGAGGCGACGTCCTCCTCGCCATACAGGTCGGGCGTGGCCGCGAAGAGCAGTCGGGTGTATGGGTGGCGCGGCGCGTGGAACAGATCGTCCACCCTTCCCGTCTCGACGATCTCGCCCGCGTACATGACCGCGGCCCGTTCGCAGACCTGCGCGACGACCGGGAGGTC
Source organism: uncultured bacterium (assembly GCA_967797495.1). Lineage (GTDB taxonomy): Bacteria > Actinomycetota > UBA4738 > UBA4738 > HRBIN12 > DASSJM01. Next base: position 8,009 of record CBRGMI010000064.1, on the reverse strand, counting down.
GTGCGTGACGAGCACCAGGGCCAGCCCCAGGTCCTGGGCAAGCCCGGTGAGCAGTTCGAGGATCTGTGCTTGCACCATCACATCGAGCGCCGTCGTGGGCTCGTCGGCCAGTAGCACCTTCGGTCCGCAGGCGAGCGCCATCGCCAGGGCGGCACGCTGGCGCATCCCGCCCGAAAATTCGTGCGGGTAGCGGGATCCGGCGGCGGCCGCGATCCCGACCATCTCCAGGAGCTCTCCGGCGATCCTCCTGGCCGTCGCTCCTTCCGCGGTCCCATGGAACTCCATGGGTTCGATGATCTGCGCCTCGATGGTCTTCACGGGGTTCAGCGCGTTCATCGCCCCTTGGAAGACCATCGCGATGTCCTTCCATCGCCGTGGCTGGATCGTCTCCTCCACGTCGGTGAGGATGCTCTCTCCCTCGAACCGAACGTCTCCGGACACGGTCGCAGACGGCGGGAGCAGCCCCAGGATCGCGAGGACGGTGGTGGTCTTGCCGCACCCCGACTCGCCGACCAGCCCGATCCTCTCGCCGGCATCCACGCCGAAGGTCACGCCCTGCACCGCGTGCAGTTGCCCGCCCTGGGGAAGATCGAACCAGACGTGCAGGTCGCGCACCTCCAGGAGGCTCATTCGGCCTCCGGGTCCGCCCCCGGAAGCGGGCGCACGCGGAAGGTCCGCGGCGCAAGGTAGGAGACATCGAGCCGCGGATTCAGTGCGTCCTCGATCGCCCGCCCGAACCAGAAGCAGCCCATGATCACGAACGCCACGCACAGTCCCGGAGGGATAACGGCCCACCAGGCTCCAGCGGAGATCGCCGTGCGGAGGAACGCGAACTCGATGATGCTCCCCCACGTAATGGCCGTGGGATCGCCGAGTCCGAGGAAGGTGAGCGCCGTCTCGTCGAAGATCGCGACCGCGATCGTCAGGACCACCGTCGCGACCAGGAGAGGGCCGATCTGGGGCAGGACGTGCCGAAAGATGATCCTGGCGTCGCTCGCTCCGAGCGATCGGGCCCGCATGACATAGACGCGTTCGCGTCCGCTCTTCACCTGCGCCCGGACGATTCGCGCCGTGGTCGTCCAGAGCAGGAGCGCGATGACGAAGATGAGGTGCGAGAGGCTCGCTCCCCACACGGCCGCGACGATGATCGCGAGCGGTAGGTCGGGGATGACCAAGAAGTAGTCGGTGATCCGCATGAGGATGCTGTCTGAACGGCCGCCGAAGTAGCCGGCGATGATGCCGATGCCGCCGCCGATCACCATCGCTACCAGCGTCGCAGCGAAACCGACGACCAGCGAGATGCGACCGCCCTGGATCAGCAGCGACACCATGTCGATCCCACCGTCGTCCAGACCGAGCGGGTGCTCCCAGGACGGAGGCTCGTAGGGCGGGCCGACCGGCGTGTGTACGTCGTACGGCATGATCCACGGCGCGAGGATGGCGATCACGACGAAGAACAGCAGGACGGCCAACCCGATCTTCGCCTGGAGGCTCTGCGACAGCACACGCCACAGCCAGTTCCGGCCGAGCCAGCTCCTGCCGCGACCAGGCCCTGGCCCCTGCAGGTCCGCGATCTCCTCCCCGAGGTCGACTCGCATCCCCATGGTCTACTCCGTGATCCTGGGGTCGAGCTTGAAGTAGAGGAGGTCGGCCAGGAGGTTGAAGAACACGACCGAAACCGTGAGTACCAGGAACGCTCCTTGCAGCATCGGGTAGTCGCGTTCGGTGACGGCCTGGTACACGGCGTTGCCGATCCCCGGCCACGAGAACACGGTTTCGATCAGGATCGCGCCGGCGACGATGTAGCCGAGCGAGAGAGCCATCAGCGTGGTCGTTGGCAGCAGGGCGTTCCGGAACGCGTGGCGGACGACGATCCTCCGCTGTGGGAGGCCCTTCGCACGCGCGGTGAGCACGTAGTCCTCGCCGAGCGTCTCGAGCATCGCCGAGCGAACGATCAGCGTGTATTCGCCGTACAACGTGAGGGCGAAGACGAGCGAGGGCAACGCCATGTGCCGAAGTACGTCGACCAGATGCTCCCACGGGGTGGGATCGATCAGGAACGGGTCCGTCATCCCATGGCTGGGGAACCACGCCGAAAGGTAGATCAGCACCACGAGGGCAAGCCATTGCGTTGGGAACGAGTAGAAGGCGATCGCGAGGTTCGTGCTCACGTGGTCGGACGTCTTGCCGCGGCGCCAGGCCGACAGGACCCCCGTCACGATCCCGATCGCGATGGCGATCATGGTTCCGAGCGCGGCCATCGGGATCGTATTCGCAAGTGCCTCCCTCAGGTTGTTCGACACGGGCTGCTGATCGCTGAAGGAGACGCCCATGTTGCCGTGGAACAGCTCCCGCAGGTAGATCAGGTACTGCTCCCAGATCGGCTTGTCCAGGCCGAACTGCACCTCGAGAGAGTGTCGGAACTCTTCTGAGGCCCGAGGGACCCGGGAGAGATTTCGGATTGCGTCCCCAGGAAGCACCCGAAACAGGAAGAAGTTCAGGGTGATCGCCACGAACACGGTGACGATGGCGAAGGCCACACGCTTGATCAGGTAGTCAGCGCGGCGCACGTCGCTCCAGTCCCGGGCCTCCGATCCCTACGTCTGATGGACAGACGTCAGGCTCTGCGTGGAGAAGTTGTTGAAGATGCCCTGGGTCGACTCGACGAAGTCCGCCCAGTTCGGGGACCAGGCATCCAGCCGCGTGTCGTACGTGAGGATGATGTAGGGGCGATCCTCGAAGGCCATCTGTTGCATCTCGAAGATGATCTGCTGACGTTCAACCGGATCCGTTGCGCCCTTCTGCTGTTGGTACAGGTCGTCATAGGCCTTGCTGCAGTAACCTGTGTCGTTCCAGTTCCCCCACTGGTCGCAGGTCAGGACCCCGAGAATGAAGTCGGGGTCGGCGGCTGGGAACCAGTCCCACATCGCCAGATCAAAGATGTAGTCCCCACCGGAGTACATCGCGTTCCACGCCGCGTTGGTGTCGAACCGCTTCTGGATCAGCTCTATGCCAACCTGCCTGAAGCCCTCCTGCATCATCTGGAAGGCTCGGTCGCCCGCGCCCGCCTCGTCGAGCGGGAAGACCACCTCGTACTGCATCGGCACACCGTCGGCCACGCGGACGCCGTCCTCCCCGCGCGCGTACCCGAGCGAATCCAGGATCTCGTTCGCCTTGGCGGGGTCATAGGGCAACGGCTGGATGTCGGAGTCATGCCACTCGGTCCCGCCGGTCGCGTTCCCCGCGGGAATGATCGTCGACCCGGGCGAGGCGAAGCCGAGCCACGCGGTGTCTACGATCGCCTGGCGATCGATCGCATACTCCATGGCCTCGCGGACCCTCGGGTCGAGGAGCTCGCGATGTTCCGTCTTGTTCTCGCTCACGTTGAAGATGAGATCTCGGAGTGCGAGCGCTGGGCCCTCGTACACCTCCATGCCGGCCGAACGCAGTGTCTCGACGCTCGTCGGGGGAATCTCGTTGATCGCGTCGAGCTGATCGGTCTTGAGCGCCGTGATCATCGCGTCCTCGTCCCTGAAGAACTGGAGCCCGAAGCCGTCGATGTGCGGCTGCGTGCCGTAGTAGTTCGGGTTCTTCTCGAACAGCGCGATGTCGTTCTTCTGGTAGTCGGTCAGGATGAACGGTCCACCGCCGACGAGTGGCTCATCCCCCTCCGGTTCGTTCGCGTACCGCCGCAGCTCCCGACCATCGCCCGAGGCGTACTGCTCCCACACCTGCGGCGGAAGGATCGGAGCGAGCCCCAGATCGAACAACGCGGTACCGGACGGCTGCTTGTAGGTGGCGACGATCGTGTTGTCGTCCGTCGCCTCGATCGTGTCCAGGAACGTGACCGTCCCGGCCCACGCCGCCGTTGGGCCCTTCGCGTACTGCTTGATCATGTTGATCGTCCAGGCCACGTCTTCGGCGGTGAGCGGCTCACCGTCGGACCAGGTCGCGTCGGCGACGGTCTGGAACGTGACGGTCAGACCGTCGTCGGACTGCTCCCAGTCGGTCGCGAACCCGGGGATGTAGTCGTAGGTGGGCGTCGTCGTGTCGTATTGGAGCAAGCTCGGGTAGATGTGCATCCAGACCGAGTAGTCGTCCTGGTTGAAACCGACGAACGGGTTCAGCGACGTGAGCCCGGAGCTGGTCCCGATGCGGAGGACGCCACCCTCCTTGACCGCCCCAGAGCTCGAGGGCTCGTCGCCCCCGTCGGACGTGCAGGCAGACAGGACGAGCGTGAGCACGATCAGAAGAGCGATCGCGATAGGTGGACGGCGTCGGACGTTCATGTCCCTCCTCACACCTCAGGCGCCCACCCCGGGGGCAAGGGCGTCCTCGCCAGGGCCGGACGCGCGAGCACGCAACAGCAGCATCGTTCTCTTCGAACGGCGACGGTACCATCCGACAGGGTGAGAACGAAAGGCCGCGGGCTGGTTCACGTTCTGCGCAAGGCACCGAGCGCCTCACGACCCTTGACGAAGGCGAGCTCCGGTCGGAGTCTGACGAGATCCTCGGGATCGGAGTCGAGCGGATCCGCCGGCAGCACGATCAGGTCGGCGTCCTTGCCGATCTCGATCGAGCCAGTTCGGTGCTCGAGTGACAGGGCCGAGGCTCCGTTCGCGGTGTAGCAGGCCAACGCCCGTCCCACCGTGATCGCCTCGCGCGCGCCGAGCGAAGATCCCGCCCACGTCGTTCGGGTGGCTGCCGCCCGCACGCCGAGCCACGGATCGCTCGCGTCCTCCGTGGAGGTCGCGGGCGCGTCCGAGCTGAGGGCCGGTCTCAGCCCGAGATCGATCATCGTGCGGAGTGGGTAGGCGTGGGCCGAACGATCGCTCCCGAGCTGCGCGAGATACGCCTCTCCCTCGGCGTACAGGAACACGGGCTGCGGAACGGGGACGATCCCGAGCGATCGCATCGCCGCCAGCGAAGGTCCCGGAAGGGAGCAGTGTTCGATGCGGTGTCGAACGGCGTTCGTTCCCGCGGATCCGGCCGCCATCTCCGAGGTCGCCGCCGCGGGACCGGCAAACTCGATCGCCGCCACGGCCGCGGCGATCGCTCGGTCGCCCATCGCGTGGATCCCGACCGGTAGGCCTCGCTCGACCGAACGCGCGACGAGCTCCGCGAGCCGCCGCGGCTCGTGGATCAGCATCCCCGTATCTGCTCCTCCTTCGAACGGTTGGGAGAGCGCCGCCGTGCGACCGGTCACGGAGCCGTCGGCGAAGAGCTTCGTCCCGATCACCGGGAGGTCGTGGTGGGCCCCGTCCTCCACGAGACGTCGGTCCGCGAGGAAGCGGACCTTCGGGCCGTCCCACGTACCGGAGAGCACACGCGTCCATATCTCGGCTTCCCTCGGATGGGAGGCACCGAGCAGCGCCTCACAGATCGTTGTGATCCCGTGCGCGACGAGCGATCGCCCGGTCGATGCGAGCGCATGGGCTATCTGCTCGTCATCCGCGGGTGGAACGACGTCCAGGATGAGGCCCTGCGCCTCCTCCAGCAGCAGGCCCGTTGCGGTCCCCGTCCCATCCCGAACGATCTGACCACCGGGCGGGCTGGGCGTCTGACCATCCACGCCGGCGACCGAAAGCGCCCGGGTGTTCGCGACGCACATGTGGCCGCAGACCCGAGTCACGACGGCGGGGTGGTCCGGTATCGCCTCGTCCAGGTCGAGACGGGTCGGGTGGCGGCGCTCCGTGAGCCGCATGTCGTCGTAGCCCTCGCCGATGACCCAGGCTCCGACGGGGGTGGAGGCCGCACGCTCGGCGAGCCGTGCCTTGAGCGACGACAGGTCGCCGACGGCGGGAGGCAGGCACGACACCTTCAGCGATCCGAGCGCGCAGTCGAACGCGTGGATGTGCGCGTCCACGAAGCCAGGTGCCACCACCTTCCCGCCGAGGTCCACGCGGTCGCCTCGACGGCCGAGCCGATCCACGATCGCCGTGTCGTCCCCGATCGCCGCGATCCGACCGCGTTCGATAAGGACGGCGGTCGCTCGAGATCGCGCAAGCGTCGCACCGGCGGCGTCGAACGTCAGCACCCGACCGTTCACGAGTGCAAGCGTCCCCTCTGGCGGTTCGGACCGACCCATCCCGAGATCCCCCGAGGCCCGATGGGCCCTCGGACAACGAACCCTATGCGACCCCGTTCACGACGGCGACGAGGATGCCCAGAACGTCGTACAACTCACCGAAGTTGTCGGTATCGAAGCTGACCGTGCGAGGACCGTCTCGAGACACTCCCGGCATGGTCGCGGCCGCGCCGGCCATGGAAGGCTCACGCGCCTCGACCCTCAGGACGAACGGAGGATCGATCTGGTAGGGACGCAAGGAGTCGCGGTCCGACACCGCCAGCCGCGCTGCCTCCACGATCCGGTCCGATGCTGCCTTCGGAGATAGACACCGAGCGCTGAAGTTGTCGATCGCGTGCTTGACGACGGCGGTCGCCACGCCGGAAAACAACTTCTCCGCCTCGGCGCAGATGACGTCGTCTCCGGAGACCATGCCGACAGGGACCCCCCGTTGGCCGGCCAACGCGGCGTTGAGCCGTGCCTCGGAGAACGATTCCCCGTTCACCTGCACATCGAGGAAGTCGAGCGTCATCGTGTGGGCGAGCACGCCCGCCGCGCCCGCGGCGGCGTGGTAGCCCGTGAAGAAGACGATGTCCGCGTCGTCGATGCCTTCCATCATGACGAGCGGCTTGTACAAGCCTGTGATCATCTCTGCGCGAGCGTCAAGATCCTCGATCAGGATGTTGCGCATCCCGTCATGAGCCTCGTTCACCAGCACCGACGTGGCACCACCCGCGAATGCCCCTTCGATCGCGGCATTGACGTCGTCGGTCAGCAGCTTGCGGAACCGCTCGAACGCGGGTTCCCCCGTTTCGACGTCCTTCCACCCGGTGACACCCGTCGTCCCTTCCATGTCGGAAGACACGAGGACATTGACTGATGATGTCTCATGCGAGGATCCGGTCGGGCTCACGGTCTCTCCCTCAACTCGCGATCCGATGCAAGGCTAGCGTAGGCCATCTGTCCACGCGGTTCGCTCATAAGCAACTGGAGGCCACCGTGAACTGGTGAGGCGCAGATCCCTCGTTGAAGACGATGAGGCCTTGCCGCCACAAGGGATTGATCGCCCCTCAGGAGTGACGCCGGCTTCGCCTTCCGAGGAGTGACGAGCCCCATGCCACGAACAACAAGATCCCGCAGAGGAACGCGCCACCCCACAGCGCATTGACGAATGCATCCGGCTCCCTGGCGAGCCAAACGTGGAAGATCAGGACGACAAGGAGGAAGGCAAGGTATCCGCCGACCGTTGTCCGGACGACGCGACCAAGGCGCACGCGGGTCGATCCCTCACCGCGCGCGATCGGCCTCGCCACCGGCCGCCTCCACGCGAGGACCACCATCGCCGCGAAGAGGGCATACGCCGTGATCAACGGAGGCAGGACCGCTCGGAGCACGTTCGCTCAGCTCCGAAGGAAGAAGGACCACCCTCGGATGAACAGGTGCCACCCGAGCCACAGCCAGAGCCCGAACAGGATGAAGCGTCCCAGCGGCACCGTCATGAAGGACCGGAAGAAGTCCGAGAGCGTGGGCCACTCGGGCCCCTGGACCAGCCCGATGCCTTGCCAGACGAGGAGCGCCGCCACGATGACGAGCCACCCCACCACCGCGATCGCCCGCATACCCGTCACCCCCGTGACGTCCGGAGAGCCTCTTGTGCTCTCGATCCGCCGGGGCGAGGATGAGGGCACCCAACCACATGGAGTTTGCGATGGTTGAAGCCATCGTGCTCGTGCAGGTGAAGGTCGGTGCCTCGTCGCCCGTCGCGAAGGCGGTCGGCGAGATGGCGGGGGTCACCGAGGCCTACGTCGTGACGGGACCGTACGACATCATCGCCCGGGTCGAGGCGGACAGCCTCGACGATCTCGGCGGGATGGTTGTCTCGGGCATCCAGGCGATCGAGGGCGTCTCGCGAACCCTGACCTGCCCGATCCTCGGCCTCTGA
>CBRGMI010000063.1:0-9620 GCA_967797495.1 uncultured bacterium | reverse complement strand
CCGCGACGAGCGCCACGAACACGAACGACGCGACCGAGGCCGCGAGGGCGACGCGTGACGCCGAGAGGGCGACGCCGCTTCGCCGACGTTCCATCGGGCGAGCGTAGCTCGCCGCCGGGGTCGCGGCCCTACAGCCCCGGACCGGTGAGCCGCACGTCCCCGTGCCTGGTGCGCACGAACACCTGCCAGTTGTAGTAGGCGTAGAACAGGTCCGGGTCTCGCGACATCGCGTTCGCGTACCGGATGACCGCCGTGACGTACGCCGCCACCGGGTTGTAGTGGAACAGCGCCCCTCGGTCGTCGCCCGGGGAGCCGGAGGCGCTCAGGTAGTTGGCGGCGCCGAGGACGGCGTCGTGCTCGTCTCGGATGTCGCCACCCAGCCCGTAGACCTCCCAGGTCGACGGGAGAAACTGCATCGGCCCCTGCGCGCCCGCCGAGCTGCTCGAGGCGATCCGACCCATCCGCGTCTCGATCAGCATCACGGCCGCGAGCAGCTCCCAGTCCACCCCGAACCGCCGCTCGCCCTTCTCGAAGTACCGCAGGAGCAGGTCGGCGGGTTCGGGGGCGTGGGTCCGGAAGTCGGGCAGCGTCTTCAACGGCGAGAAGTGGTCGTACAGGGCGCCGCCCGCCCGGACGTTCGACCTCGCCTCGGGGGCGAGGGGATGGTCGAGCCGGTTCAGGACCGCGGCCGCAAGGCGGTCGCGGGCCGCCAACACCCGGTAGATCCGCTGCTCGTACAGGACGAGGAGCTCGACGTCGTCCGGCGGCGGCCACGCGTCCGGGTCCCCGGTGCGAACCCATCGACGGACGGCCTCGCGCCGGGCCTCCCACGTGGCCTCGAGTCGGACGGCGAGCGCATCGGCCCGGCCGGGGATCCAGGCGTCGGGCTCGGGGATCGTCGGCGTCGGAGCATCGGCGACCGGCGAGGGCGAAACGGTTCCGCTCGGACCCGTCGCCGGGCCCGAGACCTGCGCCGCCGCATTCGCCGGATCGGAGGGCATCGCACCTCCGGCACCGTCGCCGGCGCACGCCGGCAGCGCGATCGCCGTGGCGACGAGGGCAACGAGCGACCGCCTCATCCGACCGCGGCCACGTCCTCGTACGGCGACTCGAGCAGCCCGCGCACCGAGCCGTCGCCGTCGAAGAACAGGAACCGGTCCATCAGCCGCATGAACCAGCGGTCGTGGGTGACGGCGACGACCGTCCCCTGGTAGCGGTCGACGGCGTCCTGGAGCGCGTCCGCCGAGGCCACGTCGAGGTTGTCGGTCGGTTCGTCGAGCAGCAGCATCGTGGGCGAGTCCACCTCCATCAGCAGGAGCTGGAAGCGGGCCTGCTGGCCGCCGGACAGGAGCTCGAAGGGGTTTCGACCCACCTGGTCGATCTCGTAGCGGCGGAGCGCCGCCATCGACTCGGTCATCGTCATCCCCCGCTTGCGGAGCACCTCGACGATCGGCAGATCGGCGACGTCGCCGCGCTCGTGCAGCTGCGCGAACAGGGCGGGCTCGACCCGCGCGCCGAGCTTCCATCCGCCCTCGTGCGCGACCTCCTCGCCCGCAAGCAGCCGCATGAAGTGCGTCTTGCCGGTCCCGTTGGGGCCGATCACCCCGATCCGCTCGCCGAACCAGACCTCGGCGTCGAACGGCCCGACGATCCCGGCGATCGACAGCCCGGTGACCCGGAGCGCGACCTTGCCTGTGCGTCCGCCCTCGATGCGCATCCGGACGTTCTGCACCTCGGCCTTCTCGGGCGGCTTCTCGCGATCCTCGAACCGGTCGAGCCGGTGCTGCGCCGACCGAGCCTTCGAAGCCCAGTTGTCGTTGTACGCGGACTTGCGCCGCATCTCCTTGACCATGTCCGAGAGCCGCCGGTGCTCGGCCTCGTACCGCCGGTGATCCTGGTCGAGCCGGTCGACCCGGGCGTCGCGCGCCGCGGCGTAGCTCGAGAAGCTCCCGTGGTGCGTCCACGCGGCGCGCCCCTCGAGCGTGACGATCCTGGTCGCCGCGCGGTCGAGCACGGTCCGGTCGTGGCTCACGAACAGGACGGTCTTGGGGCTGGCCGCGATCGCGTCCTCGAGCCATCGCTTGCCCTCGATGTCGAGCGCGTTGTCGGGCTCGTCGAGCATCACGGTGTCGAATCGCGACCGCAGGATCACCTCGAGGGCGAGGCGCTTGCGCTCGCCGCCCGAGAGCGTCTCGATCTTGCGTTCGGCGCACTCGGGGTAGCCCTGACCGAACGCCGCGTGCGTGCACTGGTCGAACAGCACCTCGGCCTCGTACCCGCCGGCCTCTCCCCAGTTCGCGAGCGCGTCCGCGTAGCGCATCTGCGCCTCTTCGCCCGGGTGATCGTGCATCCAGCGCTCGGCCTTGGCGACGCGGATCGCGGCGTCCGAGACACCTGGTTCGGCGTACGCGAGGAGGAAGTCGCGGACCGTCGTCGGTCGCCCCTGTGAGCCGATGAACTGCCGCATAAGCCCCACCCGACCGTCGGTCTGGATCGAGCCCGCCGTCGGGCGGTCGTCCCCCACGATCAGGCGGAGCAGCGTCGACTTGCCGATGCCGTTCGCGCCGACGAGGCCGGCGTGCTCGCCCTCGGGCACGCGGAAGCTCACCCCCTCGAACAGGGTCCAGCCGCCCGGCAGGGCGTACGCGACCTCGGCGAGCTCGATGAACCCCATGGGCGGTCCACGCTAGCAGCCGCACGAGGGCGCTCCGTTCAGCGCGCTGCGGCGCGCTCGTGCTCGAGCGAGAGCTGGCCGCACGCCGCGTCGATCTCGCGTCCGCGCGTGTCGCGGATCGTCACGGCGACGCCGGCGTCGTCCAGGATCGAGGCGAAGGCGCGGATCCGCGAGGCGGGGCTCGGCCTGGACGGCCACCCGGGCGTCGGGTTCAGCGGGATCAGGTTGACGTGCGCCCGCATTCGGAGCGCGATCGGCGCGAGGCGCTCGGCCTGCTCGTCCGCGTCGTTCGTCCGATCGATCATCGCCCACTCGATCGAGGGGCGGCGGCGGGTCACGCGGCGCCACGCCTCGATCGCGTCGACCAGCTCCTCCAGCGGCCACAGCTCGTTGACGGGGACGAGCCGGTTGCGAAGGCGGTCGTCGGCCGCGTGCAGGCTGACCGCCAGCCCGACCTGCGGGTACGCGTCGGCGAGGCGGCGGATGGCCGGCGCGACGCCGACGGTCGAGACCGTGACGTGCCGGTCCCCCATCCCCATCTCGCCGGTGAGCAGCCCCAGCGCGCCGAAGGTGTGGCGCTCGTTCGACAGCGGCTCGCCCATCCCCATGAAGACGGCGTTGGACAGGCGGCGAGGGGTGGACGCGGGGAGGGCGGCCGCCTCCCGCCTCGCCCAGACCGCTTGCGCCGCGATCTCGCCCGCGGTGAGGTTGTTGCGGAGCCCCATCTGCCCCGTCGCGCAGAACCCACACCCCATCGCGCATCCGGTCTGCGTCGACAGACACACCGTCACGCGGTCCGGATAGCCCATCAGCACGGTCTCGATCACGTGGCGGCCACCGATCCGCAGCAACGCCTTCCGGGTCGCGCCCCGGTCAGCCTGACGCTCCTCGAGCACCTCGACCCCGATCGGGAGCTCGGCCTCGAGGCGCTCGCGCAGGCGCCTGGGGACGTCGGGCATCCGGTCGTACGTCGCCGCCCTCTGCCAGAGGTGCAGGTGGACCTGCCTGGCCCGGAACGGCGGCTCGCCCCAGTCGCCGAGGCGTTCGGTGAGCTGGTCGAGGGTGAGGTCGTAGACGGTCGCCACGAGGAACGAGCCTACGAGGAAGCGGCTCCTACCAGTAGCGAGCGGTCGACATCGCGAACGCCGCGAGCGACACCAGCGCCAGGTTGTAGATGGCGAGGCTCCGCCCCTTGGCCTGGAGCGCGGCGAGCTCCTGCACGAGCTGCGGAGGCGGTTGATCCCCGGCCTGCGCGATCTGGGCGCCGACCGCGAGCGAACGCTCGAGCGTCGGCTTGGTCAGCGCCCCGCCGATCGCGACCGCGACGATCGCAGCGAGCGCTCCGATCGTGAGCCAGAGCCCGATCGCTGTGCCGAGGAAATCCCCGAGACCCCCGTACGCCTGGACGTCGTGCCAATAGAGGAATCCGCCGGCCACGATCGTCGCCCCGGCGATCCGAAGGAGCCAGTCGGTGAGGTGACGCACGCCCAACAGCTCGCGCATGAACGGACCGGCCGCGGGGCCGATCGCCTTGGCCGTCGGTTGCAGGAAGACCACCAACAGGAACAGCGCCCCACCCCACGCGATCGCCAGCATCACGTGGATCACCCGGAAGACGATCATGTAGACGCTCGTCGCGAGCACGCCCGCACCTCTTTCCTCGTCGGCAACGGTGCATCCTCGCCCCGGAGCCGGCGCCGGTCAACCGCGTAGGCTGGGCGCGTGACCGCCGACCCCTTCGCACGTGTCCGGGAGACGCACGGGACCGTCGTACTCGACGGCGGGCTCGCCACCGAGCTCGAGCGTCGCGGTGCCGACCTGAGGGACCCGCTCTGGTCCGCGAAGGTCCTCGTCGAGGACCCCGACGCGATCCGCCGCGTGCACGAGGCATACTTCGAGGCCGGGGCGGACGTCGCGATCTCGGCGAGCTACCAGGCGACGTTCGAGGGGCTCGCCGGTCGGGGGATCGAACGCAACCAGGCGGCAACGCTCATGCGTCGCAGCGTCGAGCTGGCGCGCGAGGCCGCGAGCGGAGATCGGATCGTCGCGGCGTCGGTCGGCCCGTACGGGGCGATGCTCGGCAACGGCGCCGAGTACACGGGCGACTACGACAAGGACGAGGACGAGCTCGTGGGGTTCCACGTGCCCCGGTTGGAGGCGCTCGCCGAGGCCGGACCCGACGCGTTCGCCGTCGAGACGATCCCCTCGTTCGTCGAGGCCGGGGCGCTCGCCCGCGCGCTCGAGCGTGTGCCCGAGATCCCCGCGTGGGTCAGCTTCAGCTGCCGCGACGGCGGGCACGTCTGCGACGGCACCCCGATCCAGGAGGCCGTCGAGATCGTGGCGGCCGCGCCGAGCGTGATCGCCGTCGGTGTCAACTGCACCTCGCCGCTGCACGTCGAGCGGCTCGTCGACACGATCTCGGCCACGACCGACAAGCCGGTCGTGTGCTATCCGAACCGCGGCTCGTTCTGGGACCCGATGCGCAAGGCGTGGACCGACCCACCCCGACAGGACGCGCGGCCGCCGCTCCGGCCGCTCGCGTGGAGGGAGGCCGGCGCGTCGCTGATCGGCGGGTGCTGCGGGACGACCCCCGAGGACATCGCCGCGATCGCGGCGGCGCTCGGCCGCGCCTGAGCGTTCGCTAGCGGGGCGTGTCGGGCCCCGGCTCGAACGGCGACCCGTGCCCCGGAACGATCGTGCGCAGCCCCCGCAGCGAGAGCACGCGGGCGCGGTTCTCGTGGAGCACGGCCGGGTCGGGCGCGAACGGATCCTCCGTGGGGAGCGTCGCGGTCCACCACAGATGCGTGAACACGACGAGCCCGTCGTCCGTGTCCACGAGCGTGGAGACGTCCTGCGGCGAATGCCCCGGCGTCTCGATCAGGCGGATCGACGAGGACAGCTCGAACCCTTCCGCGGGCCGGTCCACCCACAGGTCGTCGCGGTACCACGCCCAGTGGTCGTGGACCCTCGCGTCGGGGAACAGCGCCGCGTTCAGCGTGTGGTCGGGATGGTGGTGCGAGAGCACCACGTCGGTGATCTGATCGGGTGCGAGCTCGAGCTCGGCGAGCGGTCGCAGGATCGCCTCGCGCCCCGGCACGAGACCCGGATCGGTCACCACGAGCACCCCGCCGTCCCGCGCGAACCCGACCGTCGAGCCCACCCGGTCCCCGCCGTCGCCGAGGTAGCCCTCGCTCAGGATGTGGACCTCGGCCGTCATGGGCTCTCGCAAACTCCAGGTCGGGCGGCGGTGTCCCACGGTACGCCATCCATTCGGGCCGAGCAGCCGCGGCCTCGCTTCGACCCAACGATGCCGCCACTCGGTGAACGTTTCCTCATCGTCGCGGGGTTGTGCCCCGCGAAGACCGACCGGAGGATTCGCAGACGGTGCGGCCGATCGCACCGACACGGTTCGGCCGGCGGCTCGTGGCCGGCGGCCGCTCCGCGCGGGCCGGGCGACCCTCGCCGCTCGGCCCGCGCTCACTACGCCCGTCCGCCCGCGCCACGTGCTCGAGCATGAGAAGTTCGATCCGAACCGCGGGGCGCTGCGAACACCCGGCGTGGGTGCTCGGCTCGAGCCCGGACGCGTTCGAAACCCCGACGGCGCGCCCGCCCGCAGTCCGGGGCCAGCTCCCGCGCACTCCTCGACCCCCGAGGGCCGCCGCCGGCTCCTGATGGGCCGCCTCGCCGGCGTCCTGTTCCTCGCGTCGTCCGCGCTCATGCTGATCGCGCTGCCGCTCTCGCCGGCGGACGCGAGCATCGCCGGCACGGTGGCGGTGGCGGCGAGCGGGGCGGTCGTCGGGTGCTTCGCGATGCTCGCGCCGTGGGACGCCTGGCCGAGGATCACGAGCCTGATCCTGGTGCCTCCGGCGTTCGCGCTGATCGCCTTCGGCAACCTGTACGGCGGGCGCGAACACACCTACGGGGTCTTCTTCGTCGTCGCGTTCGTCTGGATCGGGCTCGCGCACGGTCCGTGGACCTCGCTCGCGGTCGCGCCGCTCGCGGTCGTCGCGTACCTCGTGCCCTTCGTCTTCCTGCCCGGTGACGTCGAGGCGGGCGTGAGCTCGGTCGCCGTCACGATCCCCGCGTGCATCATGGTCGGCGAGGTCCTGTCCTGGGGTTCGACGAGGCTCGCCCGGACCGAGGAGGAGCTTCGGCACGAACGCGAGATCGCCCAGGGACTGAAGGAGCTCGCCGACATGAAGACCGCGTTCATGTCCGCGGTCTCGCACGAGCTCCGAACGCCGATCACGATCTGCCGTGGCCACCTCGAGGTACTGGAGCCCGACGCCGATCGCGTGGAGATCGGCGAGACGATCGCGCTCGTGCTGGACGAGCTCGACCGGATGAACCGGCTTGTCGACGACATGACGACCGCGGTACGCGGCGACGACCCATCGTTCCTGAGGAAGGAGCCGGTGCAGCTCGCCACGCTCGTCGCTCGCGTCGCGCGGAAGGTCGAGCCGCTGCTGAGCCGGCGCCTGCGGGTCGCTCCGGTCCCCGCGGACGCACGCCTGCACGCCGACCCGCGTCGCCTCGAGCAGGCCCTCGTGAACCTGCTGCAGAACGCCGCGGTCCACACGCCCGAGGGGACGCCCGTCGACCTCCGCGTCTCGCAGGCGCGCAGGGCGTGGCTGTTCGAGGTCGAGGACCGCGGGCCGGGGCTCGCCCGGGGCAGGGACGAGGAGGCGTTCGAACGGTTCGTGCACGGACCGGCGTCGAGCGGGTCCGGTCTCGGGCTCGCGGTGGTCCGCAGCATCGCGCGCGGGCACGGCGGGGAGGCGGGGGTCGACAACCACCCCGGGAAGGGAGCGACGTTCTGGATCCTGATCCCACGATGACGGTCCTGCTCGTAGAGGACGAGGACCGCATCGCGTCGTTCGTGACGAAGGGTCTCGGCGCGCGAGGGTTCGAGGTCCGCCGCGTCGCGAGCGGCCGCGAGGCGCAGGCCGCGGTCTCCGAGGAGATCGGCGTCGTCGTGCTCGATCTCGGGCTGCCCGACGTCGACGGGCTCGATGTGCTCCGCCGGCTCCGGCAGCAGAGCCCGCGCCTGCCGGTCGTGATCCTGACCGCCCGCGGCGACGTCGAGGACCGGGTCCGCGGGCTCGACCTGGGTGCCGACGACTACGTGGCCAAGCCGTTCGCGATCGACGAGCTCGCCGCGCGCCTGCGGGCTCGGCTGCGGCCCCGCCCGGACGACGCCGTCCGGCTCACGGTCGGCGAGCTCGAGCTCGATCTGATCGCCCGGCGTGCGCGCGTGGGCGAGCGGGTGGCCTGGCTCACGCCCCGCGAGTTCGCGCTCCTCGAGACGCTGATGCGTCACGCCGGGACCACCGTGACGCGTCCCGAGCTCCTGTCCGAGGTGTGGTCGCTCGACTTCGACCCGCGTTCGAACCTCGTCGACGTGTACGTCCGCTATCTGCGTCGCAAACTGGGTCCCGGCTGGATCACCACCGAACGCGGCGTCGGCTACCGGATCGTCGATCCGAACTCGGAGGCGCAGGCACCCGGCGCCGCCGACCCACGCAGATCCGCCCAGCTCTGACCACGCTTCAGACCGAGATCCGGCTCCTCGGCAGGAACCGCCCCTGGCCCGGCTTGCCGTGGAAGGTCCCGTCCTGCACGAGCACCTGCCCCCGCTGCAGCACGACCTGGGGCAGACCGCGCACCTTCCGGCCCTCGTACGCGGAGTAGTCGACGTTCATGTGGTGGGTCTTCGCCGAGATCTCGCGCTCGACCCGCGGGTCGAACACCACGACGTCCGCGTCCGAACCCGGCGCGATCGTGCCCTTGCGCGGGTACAGGCCGAACATCTTGGCCGGCGCCGTCGCCACGATCTCCACGAAGCGATTCAACCCGATGTGGCCGGCCTCGACGCCGCCGTACAGCAGCGTGAAGCGGTCCTCCACCGACGGGAGACCGTTCGGGATCTTGGAGAAGTCGTCCTTGCCGAGATCCTTCTGCCCCACGTAGTTGAAGGGCGCGTGGTCGGTCGAGACGATCTGCAGGTCGTCGCCGCGCAGGCCCTTCCACAGCTCCTCCTGGTGGTCCGCCGGCCGGAGCGGCGGCGAGCACACGAACTTCGCGCCCTCGAACCCCGGCCGACCCAGGTCGTCGAGGGACAGGTAGAGGTACTGTGGACAGGTCTCGGCGAACGCGGGCATGCCCCGGTCCCGCGCCTCGCGAACCGCGTCCAGCGCGTCGCGCGAGGACAGGTGGACGATGTAGGCGGGGGTCCCGGCGAGCTCGGCGAGCTTGAACACGCGGTGGACGGCCTCGCCCTCCATCACCGACGGGCGGGTGAGTCCGTGGCTGAGCGGCTCGGTCTTGCCGTCGTCCAGGAACTGCCGTACGAGCACGTCGATCGGACCGCCGTTCTCCGCGTGCATCATGATCAGCGCCCCCGAGTCGCCGGCCCGGCGCATCGCGCGGAAGATCGACGCGTCGTCGAGCATGAACACGCCCGGGTACGCCATGAAGAGCTTGAACGAGGTCACGCCCTCGCCCACGAGCTCGTCCATCTCCGCCAGGACCTGGTCGTTGACCTCACGGATGATCATGTGGAACCCGTAGTCGGTGGTGGCCTTCTTCGCCTTCTCGTGCCAGCGGTCGAGACCCTGCCGGAGGCCTTCCCCGTAGTCCTGGAGCGCGAAGTCCACGATCGTGGTGGTCCCGCCGAACGCGGCCGCCCGCGTCCCGGTCTCGAAGTCGTCCGAACAGAAGCTGCCGCCGAACGGCAGGTCCATGTGGGTATGGACGTCGACGCCGCCCGGCATCACGTACCGATCGGTGGCATCGATCTCGACGTCGGCCTGGACCGGCATCCCCACGCCGATCGCGGCAACCCGCTCGTCGTCGATCACGACGTCGGCCTTCGTGGTCTCGGTGGCGGTCACGACCGTGCCGCCCTTGATGAGGGTCCTCATGGCGTTCCGACTCCTTCCCGGTT
>CBRGMI010000062.1:0-9671 GCA_967797495.1 uncultured bacterium | reverse complement strand
TGGGAGGTCATGGGCGTCTGCTCCTACCTGCTGATCGGGCACTGGTGGGAGGACCCCGTCAACTCCGGCTCGGCGATCAAGGCGTTCATCACCACCCGGGTCGGCGACGTGCCGTTCATGTTCGGGATCTTCGTGCTGATCTTCATCACCGGGTTCACGACCTCGAACATCCCGAAGATCTCCGAGATCGTGTCGAGCGGCGGCGCTTCGGTCGGGCTGGTGTCGGCCGCGGCCCTGCTGTTGTTCGGAGGCACGATCGGCAAGTCCGCCCAGTTCCCACTCCACGTGTGGCTCCCCGATGCCATGGCGGGACCGACGCCGGTCTCGGCGCTGATCCACGCGGCCACGATGGTCGCCGCGGGCGTCTACCTCGTGGGACGGCTGTTCATCGTGTTCCTGGACGCGGACCCCTTCGTCCTGCAGATCGTCGCGATCGTGGCCGGTATCACGATGCTCGGCGCGGCGCTGATGGCGTTCACGCAGGACGACATCAAGCGCGTGCTCGCGTACTCGACGATCAGCCAGCTCGCCTACATGATCGCCGGCATGTCGATGGGTCCGGCCGGCCGAACGGGAGCCTTCTTCCACCTGTTCACGCACGCGTTCTTCAAGGCGCTGTTGTTCCTCGGGTCGGGCGCCGTGATCCACGCCGTGCACTCGAACAACATGAGCGAGATGGGCGGGCTACGAAGACGCCTGCCGATCACGTTCTGGACGTTCCTGATCGGCTCCCTCGCGCTCTCGGGGGTACCACCTCTCGCCGGATTCTGGTCGAAGGACGAGCTGCTCGTGGTCGCCGAGCACGAGGGTCATCCGGTCCTGTTCGTCGTGCTCCTGGTGACCGCGCTCCTCACCGCCTTCTATATGACCAGGGCCGTGCTCATGACCTTCTACGGCGAGTACCGGGGCCACGGCGAGCCGCACGAGGCGCCCCGGAGCATGACCGGGGTCCTCGTGGCTCTCGCCTCCGTGACGGTTGTTGCGGGCCTCGTGGGGTCGCCGCAGCTCGGCGCGGTGTTTGGGAAGTGGGTGTACTTCCGGGAGCTCGAGGAGGCCTTGTTCGTGCCGTGGGTCGCCGTCCTGTCCACGCTCGCCGCGCTCGGGGGCATCCTCATCGGCTACGCCTTGTATCGCGACCACCAGGCGCGCGATCCTCTCCGGTCGTTCGGCGGCGCATACACGCTCGTCGCGAACAAGTTCTACCTCGACGACATCTACTGGAAAGGGATCGTCCGCCCGATACGAGACGATGTCTCGAGCGGGGTTTACTGGAACGACCGGCACGTCATCGATGGAGTTGTCAACGGCGCCGCCGCTTTCACCAACGTGGTGGCGAAGGGCGTGAACTGGTTCGACCTGAAGGTCATCGACGGGGCGGTGAACGGGCTGGCGAACATCGCCGGCTTCACCGGCGGGTTGTTGCGGTACATCCAATCGGGCAACGTCCAGCGGTACGCCGTGTTCCTGTTCACGGGCGTCGTGGTGCTGGCCGTCATCTTCACGAAGATCTGAGAGGGGAAGGCGCATGACCTGGGAGAACTCGGCGATCACGATCGCGACGCTCCTGCCGTTGGCCGGAGCCCTGGTGATCGCGCTCGTGCCGCGCCAGTACGAGAAGGGCGTACGCGCGCTCGGCATCGTGTTCACGGGTGCGGCCCTCGTCTTCGCGATCGCGATCACGTTCACGTTCGACTACGGCGCCTCGGGCCTGCAGTTCCAACTCGACACGAGCTGGATCCCCGCGATCGACGCGCGCTACCACGTGGGGATCGACGGCATCAGCCTGCCGCTGTACGTGCTGACGTTCGTGCTGTCGTTCCTATGCGCCATCTACACGTGGCGGGTCGTCCCGAAGCCGGGCAAGACGAAGGCGTTCATCGCGCTCATGTTGCTGCTCGAGACCGGGATGGCCGGCACGTTCATCGCGTTCGACCTGATCCTGTTCTTCGTGTTCTGGGAGCTCGTCCTCGTCCCGATGTACTTCCTCATCGGGATCTGGGGGAGCTCGAACCGTGAGTACGCCGCGATCAAGTTCTTCCTATACACGCTCTTCGGTTCGGTGTTCATGCTGCTGGGGTTCCTCGGGATGTTCTTCAGCTCCGACGTCGGCGGCGGGGTCCACACCTTCGACGTCATCGCGCTCCAGGACTATGCCGCCGGCGGCGGCTTCTCCAACGGCTTCCAGCTGATCGTGTTCGCGGCGGTCGGGCTCGGGTTCGCCGTGAAGGTGCCGATGTGGCCGTTCCACACGTGGTTGCCCGACGCGCATACCGAGGCGCCGACGATCGGCTCGGTCCTGCTGGCCGGCGTCATGCTGAAGATGGGCGGATACGGATTCATCCGCATCGCGCTGCCGATCCTGCCGTACGGCGCGCAGAAGTACGCACCGTGGATCGGGCTGCTCGCCGCGATCGCGATCGTCTACGCGGCGCTCGCGTGCCTGGCGCAGAAGGACCTCAAGCGGCTCATCGCGTTCAGCTCGGTGGGCCACATGGGGTTCGTGATGCTGGGGATCGCCACGCTCACATCGATCGGGATCAACGCGGCGATCTTCGGTATGGTCGCCCACGGCCTGATCACCGGGATGCTCTTCTTCTGCGTTGGGTCGCTCTACGACCGCTACCACACGCGCGAGATCGCCGAGATCGGCGGCGGCGTGATGCAGAAGCTCCCGTACCTCGGAGGCGTGTTCGCGTTCGTCGCGATCGCCTCCCTCGGCCTGCCCGGACTCGCCGGGTTCTGGGGCGAGGTGATGGCGCTGCTGTCGAGCTACAGCCCGGCGCAGTCGCTGTCTACGCCGCTGTTCCGAGCCTTCATGATCGCCGGCGGCGTCGGGACGATCCTGACCGCGGGGTACTTCCTGTGGATGCTGCAGCGCGTGAACATGGGGACGCTCCCGGAGAAGTGGAAGGCCGAGGCGTTCGGGGATGTCGCCGCGGTCGAATGGGTCTCCTGGGTGCCGCTCCTGGTCGGGATCGTGGCGCTGGGGCTGTTCCCCGGCCTTCTCACCGACGTCACGCAGGCGCCGGTCAACTCCCTGCTCGGCTTGTTCGGGGCGTAGGGGGCGGGGGCCGGCGCGGCGATGAACCAGGCGATCGACTACACGGCGATCCTCCCGGAGCTGATCCTGGCCGGGACGATCGTCCTCGTGCTGGTCGTCGACGCGTTCCTCGCTCCCGCCCGCAAGTGGATGGCGATGCCCCTCGCGTTCGCCGGGGTGCTGGCGTCGCTGATCGCCACGCTCACGCTGATCGGCGAGGATCGCTCGACCTTCGGCGGCGCGTTTGTCGTCGACGAGTTCGCGCTGCTGTTCAAGGTGTTCTTCCTGTCGGTCGCACTGCTCGTGCTGATGGTGTCCTTCCGCTATTTCCGCGAGGGGCGTTTCTACCAGGGCGAGTTCTACTTCCTAGTGCTCACCTCGTTCCTGGGCTGCGTGCTGATGCCGTCGTCGAGGGACCTGCTGATGCTGTTCATCTCGCTCGAGCTCGTGTCGGCGCCGGGGTTCGTGATCGCCGCGTTCCGCAAGTCGGATCCGCGATCCAACGAGGCCGGCATCAAGTTCTTCCTGTTCGGCGTGCTCTCGACCGCGGTGATGCTCTACGGGATGAGCCTGATCTACGGGCTGACCGGCAGCCTGAATCTGACCGAGATCGGACACGCGCTCGCCACGCCGCTGCCGCAAGGAAGGGAGACGCTGGCGCTCGCGTCGATCCTGTTCATCGTCGCCGGGTTCGCGTTCAAGGTGAGCGCGGTCCCGTTCCAGTTCTGGGCGCCCGACACCTACGAGGGGGCCCCCGTGCCGGTCGCGGCGTTCCTCGCCACCGCGTCCAAGGCGGCCGGCTTCGCCGGGCTCCTCCAGCTGATGTTCGTCGCCTTCCCCGCCCAGTACGAGTTCTGGACGCCGATCTTCGCGGTGCTGTCGATCCTCACGATGACGATCGGGAACTTCGTCGCCCTGCAGCAGCGCCAGGTCGTGCGCCTGCTCGCGTACTCGAGCATCGCCCAGGCCGGCTACATGCTCCTGCCGTTCGCCCTGGTCTCGGCGAACCCGGTCATCAACCAGGACGCGTTCGCGGCGGCGGTCACGTACATCCTCATCTACGCGGTGATGACGCTCGGGGCGTTCGCGGTGGTGATCGCGATGGCCAAGGAGTCACGGGGCCTGCTGATCACCGACTTCGCGGGCCTGTCCCGCCGAGCCCCTGTGATCGCGGTCGCGATGACCGTGTTCATGGTGTCGCTGGCCGGCATCCCGCCCCTGGCGGGGTTCTGGGCCAAGTTCCTCGTCTTCCAGGTCGCGATCCAGCGCGGCGGGATCGGCACGGCCCTGGCGATCATCATGGTGGTGAACTCGGTGGTGAGCCTGTCCTACTACCTCGCGGTGCCCAGACAGATGCTGTTCGTCGACGGCGAGCACGAACGCCCCTTGGGGGCTCCCGCCATGGTCACGGCCGTGGCCGTGCTCGCGTCGGTGGCGGTCGTGGCCGTCGGCGTCTGGCCCGAGCTCCTGGCGTATTTCCCGCCGCTGTCTACTCTTGTACGGCAGTAGGTCCCCGACCGGGAGGACCACGCCGAACCCGACCCGCGGGCTCGTCGAATCCCACCCGGACAAGGAGGTTCCGTTGATCGGTCTCAATCGAGTCAAGACCTGGATCCTGATCGCCGCCCTGGGCGGCCTGTTCATCCTGATCGGGGCCTGGATCGGAGGATTGGGCGGCGCGATCGTCGCCCTCGCGATCGCCCTGGTCTTCAACTTCTCGATGTACTGGTTCAGCGACAAGATCGCGATCGCGACCACGCGGTCCAAGCCGGTCACCGAGCAGGAGGCGCCGGAGCTGTATCGGATCGTCCGGGAGCTGACGCAGATCAACCAGATGCCGATGCCGAGGATCTACGTCTCGGACATGATGCAGCCGAACGCGTTCGCCACCGGCCGCAACCCGGAGCACGCCGTCGTGGCGGTCACCCGCGGGATCCTCGAGATCCTGGACGAACGCGAGCTGCGTGGCGTGCTGGCGCACGAGCTCTCCCACGTCGCCAACCGGGACATCCTGATCGGTTCGATCGCCGCGGCCATCGGGATGAGCATCACGTTCCTCGCGCGGTTCGCCCTATGGTTCGGCTCGGGCGACGATCGCAACGGGATCGGCATCGTGGGGCTGTTGCTGGCCTGGGTCCTGGCACCGATCGCGGCCGCGATCATCCAGATGGCCGTGAGCCGTTCGCGCGAGTACCAGGCCGACGAGTCGGGTGCGATCCTGTCCCGCGACCCCGAGGCGCTGGCGAGCGCGCTCCGCAAGCTCGAGAACGCCGCCGGCAAGGTCCCTGTGCCCGCGTCGGTGAGCCCCGCCGAGGCCCACCTGTTCATCGTGAACCCGTTCCGCGGCCGCCAGGCGTCCATGAGCCTGGCGAACCTGTTCTCGACCCACCCCCCCACGGCCGAGCGCGTTGCGAGGCTCGAGCAGATCAAGCAGGAGATCGGCTAGCTCGTTTCGGGCGCCCCCGATCAGACGAGGTCGAGCAGCGACCGGAGGTCGTGCAGCACGTCGCGGTCGCCGGCGGCGCCGAACCCCCCGGCGGGGTCGGCGTCGTCGCGCCGGATCAGGAACGACCGGATACCGAGCGCCTCCGCACCTTCGCAGTACCAGGCCTGGTCGTCGACGAAGACGGCCTCCTGGGGCAGCGCACCCACGGCCGAGAGCGCCGCCCGGTAGATCCCGGGGTCCGGCTTGGCCACGCCCACCTCGAACGAGAGGACGATCGCGTCCGCCTCATGCTCCAGCCCGAGGTCGTCGACGATCGGGCGGGTGGCGTGGTCGCAGTTGCTCACGATCGCGGTTCGGAGCCCACGAGCGCGGAGCTCGCGCAGGGTCGGGACGGAGTCGTCCCACAGGTGGACGCCGTTGTCGGCGAAGGCCTTGACGCGGGCGTCGTTGAGCTCGCGGACCAGGACCGGGTCTGACGGAACCCCGGCCGCATCCAGGATGGCGGCCAGGTCGCCCTCGGCGCTGCCGAACGCGCCGGTGCTCCGAGCCTCGCGCGTGGCGGTGAACGCGCGAAGGAGCTCCGCCTCGGCGAGCCCGAACCGATCCTCGAGTTCGGCACGCATCGTCGGCCACTCGGTCCATGCAAGCGTGTCGTACAGGTCGAGCAGAACGGCCCGGACCTCGCTCACGCGGCCAGGTCGAGGATCGCCCGCACGTCCTCGATCGTCGTGAGGGGGTTGACGAAGCAGAGCCGGCCCACCTTCTCGCCCTCCCACGACGTGGGTTGGACGAAGCCCACCTGCTCGGTGAGCGCCCTTCGCCACCAGGCCTCATACTCCCGCGGCCGCCATCCGAGCCTTCGGAACAGAACCACGGAAAGCTCCGGGTCCAGGACGAGCTCGAGCTCGGGCCGCCGGCGGATCTCGTCGGCCGTCTCCCGCGTGATCGACAGGACCCGCTCGACCGCGTCCCGATAGGCGTCGGTCCCGTAGGTCGCGAGCGAGAACCACAGGGGGAGCCCGCGCGGACGCCGGGAGAGGTGGTGCGCGTAGTCGCTCGGGTTCCACTCGGACGTGGCGTTCAGTGCGTCGAGGTACGAGGCGTCCTGGCGGTGGGCCGCCCGCGCCCTCTCGGGCTCGCGATAGATGAGCGCGCAGGAGTCGTACGGCGCGAACAGCCACTTGTGCGGGTCGACGATGAACGAATCGACGTCCTCGATGCCGCGGAACCTGTCTCGGACGCTCGGCGCGAGGAGCCCCGCACCCCCGTATGCGCCGTCGACGTGCAGCCAGAGCCCGCGGTCTCGGCAGACGGTCGCCACGCCTTCGAGATCGTCGATCGTCCCGGCGTTCGTCGAACCCGCACTTGCGACCACCGCGAAGGGACCGCGGGGATCGGCGCCATCGAGCGTCGCTTCGAGCGCCGGCCCCGTGAGGCGGCCGCGTTCGTCGTGTGGGGCGGAGAGCAGGTCGACGTCCATCACCCGCGCCGCCGACGCGACGGACGAATGCACCGTGTCGGCGCAGGCGATCTGCCAGCGCGGTGGGCGTTCCCCGCCCCGAGCATCGCTCGCGGCGTGGCGCGCCGCGACCAGGGCCGACAGGTTCCCCGCCGTGCCCCCCGACACGAAGCAGCCGCCGGAGCCCCTGGGCATCCCGGCGAGCTCGGCGAGCCATCCCAGCACCTGGTTCTCCGCCCACACGGCGCCGCCTCCTTCGAGCCAGCTTCCGCCGTAGACCTCGGACGCGCTCACGGCCAGGTCGAACAGGACGCTCGCCTTGCTCGGCGCGCCGGGCACGAACGCGAGGAAGCTCGGGTGGTCGGTCGTGATGGTTGCCGGGGCGAGCACCTCCTCCCAGATCCGCAGGGCTTCCCGGCCGCCGATCCCGTCTGGCGTGATCGTGGGTCCGGCCGATCGCGTGAGGTCTTCAGGAGGCACGGGATGGTCGAGCGGCTGCGGATGCGCGATGCGCCGGCGCGTGTAGTCGACGACTTCCCCCGTCAGCGTGTCGGTCTCCGAGGTGTACTCATGCATCGACTGCATCGGCGCTCCGATCTCGCGGCCCCTGCCAGGTGTCGGGGCGGCTAGGCCACCAGCTCGGCGCAGAACGCCGCGTACGCGTCCACGTAGCGCTGGATGTCCTCCTCGGTGTGCTGCACGGAGATCGTCCACTGCTCCTCGTCGCCGGGCGTCATGAAGATGCCTCGGTTCACCATCCACGTGAACGACGCGTAGAAGAGCTCGGGGATCGTCTCGAGGAAGTCGCGGTAGTTGACCAGCTGCTCCTTGCGGTACGAGACGCAGCCCTTGGCGCCGAGGTCCATCGTGTGCGCCGGGAGGTCGTGCTCGTCGATCGCGCGCTGGCAGCCCTCGGCGAGCATCGTCCCGAGCTTGCCCAGGTGGTCGTAGGCGTCTTTCGTGAGGACCTGCGTGAGGGCCGCGAGGCCCGCCGCCGACGAGAGCGGGTTCCCGTTGAACGTGCCCTGCTGCGCCGCGCCCTTGGTGACCCATTCCATGAACCGCGCCTCGCCCCCGAACGCGCCGATCGTGACGCCGCCGCCCACGGCCTTCGCGTACGCGGCGAGGTGGGGACGGACGCCGTAGCGCTCGGTCGTGCCGCCGTACGCGATCGTCCCTCCGCACTTGACCTCGTCGTAGATCAGCGCGGCCCCGTTCCGTTCGCAGATGTCCCGGAGCGACTGCAGATACCCCTGCTGCGGGACGACGAGGCCGATGTTCATCATGACGGGCTCCAGGATCACCGCGGCGATCTCGCCCGGGTTGTCGGCGAACGCCTGCTCCACCGCGGAGGCGTCGTTGAACGGGACGATGATCACCGTCTCGGTCAGGACCTTCGGGATGCCCCGGGACGTGGGCTCGGTCGTGTACCAGACCCGGTCCTCCGCGCCGACGTTGAAGCGCATGTCGAGCACGTCGGCCTCGGGCACCACCGAGAACAGGACTGAGTCGTGGTGCCCGTGGTACGAGCCCTCCATCTTCACGATCCTGTCCCGGCCGGTCGCCGCCCGGGCCACGCGGATCGCATCCATCGTGGCCTCGGTCCCCGAGTTCACGAACCGCATCTGCTCCAGCTGGAACCGCTCGCAGATCGCCTCGGCCAGGGCGACTGTGGTCTCGGTCGTTACCGCGAAATGGATGCCCTGGTCGGCGACGGCCCGGATCGCCTCGACGATCTTCGGATGCGCGTGGCCCACGACGTTCACGCCGAACCCGCCATGGAAGTCGAGGTACTCGTTGCCGTCGACGTCCCAGACCTTCGAGCCCATGCCGCGCCGCAGGTACGTGGGATAGGGGTCGCCGGCCTGGAAGTTCGACGCGACGCCGTTGGGGAGGCTGCGCAGGGCGCGCTGGTGCAGGCTCTCGGAGCCTGGGGTCCGATCCAGGAGCCTGCGGCCCTCGCGCTCGGCGATCTCGGCGGCCCTGGACTTCAGCCGTTCCACATCGGTCACGCTGCACCTCCCGTCGAGTGCGCCAATCTACCCAGGCGGACCGCGGTGGGGCAACGGAGCCGGTGGTCGGACCCCTAGGGCCGGAAGTTCACGAACTGCAGCGGGACGTCGAAGTCGTGGTCCTTGACGGCCTTCATCACGACCTGGAGATCGTCCTTGGACTTGCCCGTGATCCTGACCTGGTCGCCCTGGACGTGGCTCTGGACCTTGACCTTCAGCGCCTTCACGAACTTCACCAGCTCGCGCGCCTTCTCCTCGGAGATCCCGACGTTCAGGTTGATCGACTGGCGGGAGGCCCCCTTGGCGGCGGGCTGGATCGGTCCGAAGTGCAGTGCCTTCAGCGAGACCTGGCGCCGGACGGCCTTCTCCTTCAGCACCTCGACGGCCGCCTTGAGCCGGTCCTCCGTCGACGAGCGGACCTCGATCAGCTCGGCGTCCTGGCTGATGCTCGTTCCGGTGTCCTTGAAGTCGAACCGCTGTGCGATCTCGCGCCGGGCCTGGTCGACGGCGTTCGCGACCTCGGGCATCGAGACCTCGGAGACGATGTCGAACGAGAAGTCCTGCTTGGCCATCCGCGGCCATCCTATCGTGGAGGCGCGCAGGCCCCGTTGCTATCCTTCCGCGTACGGGAGGATGCCCGAGCGGCCAAAGGGAGCGGTCTGTAAAATCGCCGGCTAAGCCTACGGAGGTTCGAATCCTCCTCCTCCCACCACC
>CBRGMI010000061.1:0-9835 GCA_967797495.1 uncultured bacterium | reverse complement strand
TCGTCGCCCGCGCGGACGCCGGCGAGGACGCGCTGGTGGCGGCGCTCGCCCGGGCGCTCGGCGCCCCCGTGCTGCTCGTCGCGCCCGGCCCGCGGGAGGCGGAAACGCTCGCCCGCGGGGCGCGAGCGTGGCTCGGGGACGACGGCGCGGCGCTCCTGCCCTCGTGGGAGGCGCTCCCGTACGAGGGGATCAGCCCCTCGCCGGAGGTCTCGGCGCGCCGGGCCGACGCCGTGCGCCGGCTGCGGGCGGCCAAGGGCGCGTTCGTCCTGGTCGCCCCCGCGCTCGCCGCGATGCAGGGCCTCGTCCCCACCCTCGGCGAGATCCCGCCGGTCGAGCTGGTCAAGGGGATCGAGCTCCCGCCGGACGATCTCGCCGAGCGGCTGGTCGCGCTCGGATACGCGCGCACGGACGTGGTCGAGCATCGCGGCGAGTTCGCCGTCCGAGGTGGGGTGCTCGACGTCTTCCCCGGGACCGCGCGACGTCCCGTGCGCCTCGAGTACTGGGGCGACGAGATCGAGTCGCTCCGCGAGTTCGTGCCGTCGTCGCAGCTGTCGACCGGGCCCGTCGTCCGGGTCGAGGTGTCGCCGGTGCGCGAGCTGGTCCCCGACGACACGCTGGCCCAACGCGCGCGAACGGTGGCGCCCCGCTACCTCGACCGGTTCCGCGACGGGCTCGAACGGATCGCGGAGGGCCTGCACGCCGAGGGGCTCGAGTCGCTCGCCCCCTTGCTGTTCGACCGGTTGCCGGTCCCCGCCGAGCTGCTGCCGGAGGGGTCGTGGGTCGTGGTCTCGGAGGCCCGCCGCACGTTCGACCGGGCGCATCGGGCTTTCGAGGACGCCGAGGCGCTCGCCGAGGCCTCGAACTGGCCCGGTCCGCGCGCGGTCCACGACCTGCGGGAGGCGCTCGAGGGTCCGGTCCGGCTGGAGCTCACGGGGTTCACCGAGGGCATCGACACGGGTCTGGAGGGGTGGGGCTCGGCGCAGGGCAACCCGGCCGAGCTCGCGCGGCGGGCCGCGGAGCTCGCCGAGCGCGGGTACCGCGTGCTGCTCACGGCGCGCGGCCACGGGTCGCTGGAGCGCGTCCGCGAGTTCGTCGCGCTGCCGCGGGCCGAGCCGGTCGAGGCCGAGCTGCAGGCCGGCTTCGTGTTCCCCGCCGGCAGGCTCGCCGTGGCGACCGAGGAGGATCTGTTCGGTTCGCGGCGCCACACGCGGGACGCCCCGCGGTTCACGACGCGTCGCGGCGACGCGATCGCCGAGGAGCTCGAGGTCGGCGATTTCGCGGTGCACCGCGTGCACGGGGTCGCCCGCTACGTGGGCGTGCAGCGCCGCGAGATCGGCGGGTCCGAACGCGACTACATGGTGCTCGAGTACGCGTCGGGCGACCGGCTCTCGGTCCCGACCGATCAGGTGGGGATGGTGGCGAAGTACGTCGGCGGGGAGACGCCTCGCCTGTCGCGCCTGGGGACGAGCGACTGGGCGCGGACGACCGGGCGCGTGAAGCGCGCCGTGAAGGACATGGCGGGCGAGCTCGTGCGGCTGTACTCGGTCCGGCTGTCGATCGAGCGGCCCCCGTACGGCCCCGACACGCCGTGGCAGATGGAGCTCGAGGACGCGTTCCCGCACGAGGAGACCGGCGACCAGGTCACGGCGATCGAGGAGGTCAAGGCGGACCTGCTGCGGCCGCGCCCGATGGACCGGTTGATCTGCGGCGACGTGGGGTTCGGCAAGACCGAGATCGCGGTGCGGGCCGCGTTCAAGGTCGTGATGGAGGGCAAGCAGGTGGCGGTGCTCGTGCCGACGACCCTGCTCGCCGAGCAGCACCTGATCACGTTCGGCGAGCGCTACGCGCCCTTCCCCGTCAAGGTCGCGATGCTCTCGCGCTTCGTCTCGAAGCCGGAGCAGGAGCGCGTCGTCGAGGACCTGCGCCGCGGCGCGATCGACGTCGTGATCGGGACTCACCGTCTGCTGTCGGCCGACATCGGGTTCAAGGATCTCGGGCTCGTGGTGGTCGACGAGGAGCAGCGGTTCGGCGTGGCGCACAAGGAACGTCTGAAGAAGCTCCGCGCGCAGGTCGACGTCCTCACGATGACGGCGACCCCGATCCCCCGGACGCTCGAGATGGCGCTCGCCGGCATCCGCGACATGTCGACCGTCGACACGCCTCCCGAGGACCGCCAGCCTGTGCTCACCTACGTCGGCCAGTACGACGAGGGGCTCGCGCTCGGCGCCGTCCGGCGCGAGCTGCTGCGGGAGGGCCAGGTCTTCTGGGTCCACAACCGCGTCGCGACGATCGAGCGCCAGGCCGCGTGGCTGCGAGAGCAGGTCCCCGACGCCCGGATCGTGGTCGCGCACGGTCAGATGGACGAGGACATGCTCGAGCGGCGGATGATCAGGTTCTGGGACCGCGAGGCCGACATCCTGATGTCGACCGTGATCATCGAGTCCGGCCTGGACGTCCCGAACGCGAACACGCTCGTCGTGGACGCGGCGAACCTGCTCGGGCTCTCGCAGATGTATCAGCTGCGCGGGCGAGTGGGACGCAGCCACGAGCGGGCGTTCGCGTACTTCTTCTTCCCGCCGCAGCGAGAGCTGACGGAGGAGGCGCACGACCGGCTCACGACGATCGCGCGGCACCAGGCGCTCGGCAGCGGGTTCCAGATCGCGCTCCGCGACCTGGAGATCCGGGGGGCGGGCAACGTCCTCGGCGCCGAACAGCACGGCCACATCGCGGCCGTGGGGTTCGACACCTACGCGCGGCTGCTCCAGGAGTCGGTCGCGGAGATGAGGGGCGAGCCGCTCCCGGAGGAGAAGGAGATCCGGATCGACCTCCCGTTGAAGGCGTTCGTGCCGCCGGGCTGGCTCGAACAGGAGGCGCTCCGGCTCGACCTGTACCGGCGGATCTCCTCGGCCGGCGACCACGGCCTGCTCGAGCGCGTCCGCACGGAGACGGTGGACCGGTTCGGCCAGCTCCCGGAGGAGGTCGAGACGCTGTTCGCCGTGGCGTCGCTCCGGATCACGTGCGCGAGGCTCGGTGTCGGCGAGGTCTCGACCTACCGCCAGCAGGTTCGCGTCAAGCCGCTCGACCTGCCCGAGCCGCTCGAGCACGACCTGCGCGAACGGGTCCCGGGGGCTCGCTACCTGCGCACGACCCAGACGCTGAACCTCGACATCGGCCGCGTCCCGGGTTCGGAGCTCCCCTCGCTGGTGGAGCGCGGCCTGGTCCGGGCCATGGGCGAAGACGAGGTCGTTGCTACGATGACCCCGTGATCCCCCTCCCGCGTCCCGTTCGCGTGCTCGCGATCCTGTGCGTCGTCGTGCTGTTCACGGCCTGCGCCAACGATCCGTCGTCGGCGGCCACCGTGGGGGACGGCGAGATCTCGATCGATCGGCTGCACACGGACGTCGCGTTGTTCGGCTTCCTCACGGGGCTCTCCGGTGCCCCGTGTGGGACGCCCGTCGGGAACGAGACCCAGGATGCGGCCTGCGCGCGGTTCGCGCTCGCGAACGACATCCGCGAGGAGCTCGCGAAGGCCTACGCGACCGAGCACGACCTGAAGGTCGATCCCGCCGACGTGACGGACGCTCTCACCCAGCTCGAGCAGGGCCTCGGGGGCGCCGACGCCCTGAAGTCGCAGCTGTCGGACGCCGGCGTCACGCGTGCCCAGGTGCAGGCGTTCGCCGCGCGCCTGCTCCTCGTGAACGCGGTGCAGCAGGCGGTGGTCGAGGAGCGGCTGGACGAGGCGGCGCTCCGGGACGCCTACCAGGCGAACCTCGCGCAGTTCACGACGCTCGAGGTGGGGCACATCCTCGTCGCGGACGAGGCCGACGCCAAGCGGATCGCTGCCGAGGTCACGCCGGCGACGTTCGCTGAGACGGCGCGGCGCGAGTCCAGCGACCGGCAGTCGGCGGCGCAGGGCGGGAGCCTGGGCTCGTTCTCCGAGGCGCAGTTCCAGACGCAGTTCGATCCGGACTTCGTCGCGGCCACCCTGGCGCTGAAGCCGGGCGAGATCTCGGGACCGATCCAGACGCAGTTCGGCTGGCACGTGATTCACCTCGTGCGGCGGGACGTGGCGCCGTTCGAGGACGTCCGCGATCAGCTCGCGGCGAACCAGACCGGGCCGGTGTTCAACGACTGGTTCACCGAACAACTGGGGACCACGAGCATCGAGGTGAACCCGCGGTTCGGGCGCTTCGATCGGGACACCGGCGAGGTGCTGCCGATCCGGAGCACCGCCCAGGAGCCGGCGGGCGGATCGGGCGCGACCGGGTCGACCGGATCGACCGGATCCACGGGCTCGAACACCGGCTCGTGACCGAGCCCGACGACCTCCTGTCTCACGTTCCGGGCGGACCGGTGCCCTCGTCGCAGGCGGGGGCCCGCCTGCTGGATCTCGTGCGCGTGATGGCGCGGCTCCGGGCGCCGGACGGCTGCCCGTGGGACCGGGAGCAGACCCACGCCTCCCTCGCCCGCCACCTGCTGGAGGAGACCCACGAGGTCCTCGACGCGATCGACGCCGACGACCGCGAGCGCCTGCGCGAGGAGCTCGGCGACGTCCTGCTGCAGGTCGCGTTCCACGCGCAGCTGGCGGCCGACGACGGGGCATGGGACGTCGACGACGTCGCGGAGGGGATCGTCGAGAAGCTGATCCGGCGCCACCCGCACGTGTTCGGCGACGTCGAGGTGGCGGGCGCCGACGAGGTACTCGTGAACTGGGAGCGGATCAAGGCGGAGGAGAAGGGCGAGCGGCCGCTCGAGGACGACATCCCGGCGTCCTTACCCGCCCTCGCGCGCGCTTCGAAGGTGCAGCGCCGGGCGGCGGGCTGGGGGTTCGAGTGGCGTTCGGCCGGCTCGGCGATCGAGGCGCTGAAAGAAGAGGTCGGCGAGCTCGAGTCGCACACCGATGCGGACAACGCGGAGGAGGAGATCGGCGACGTGCTGTTCGCGACGGTGGCCGTCGCGCGGAGGCTCGGCGTCGACCCCGAGAGCGCGCTCCGCCGGACGATCCGGGGCTTCGCCGAACGCTACGAGCGCTTCAACCAGCTGCTCGAAGAGCGGGGCGTCCGGCTCGACGACCTGCCGGAGGACGAGGTACGCGCGCTGTTCCGCAGCGCGCGTTCGTGACGCGTCAGCGCGTATAGACGGCGAGGTCCCAGCGGACGCGGCGGCGCTCGTGACGGGCCCGCCGGAACCCCGCGGCGCGGACGCGCTCGTCGACGCGGTCGAGGTCGTGGATGAACACCCGGAACCCGCCGTACTTGGTCGGTCGCAAACGGTAGCCCACGTTCTCGAGCGCGCTCCACAGCCGGTTCCACCAGCCGGTCGGCCCCTTCGAGACCGGGGCCGTGATCGCGAAGACGCTCCCCGCAGCGCCGAGCGTGTGGTCGAGCAGGTTCTCGATGTCGGGGTAGCAGCACACCACGCGGTTGATCACGACGATGTCGGCGGCCGGCAGATCGAGCTTGGCGCCGTCGCCGACCTCGAACCGCATCCGATCGCCCACGCCGCGCGACGCCGCCAGCGTGCGGGCCTCGTCGATCGCCTTCTGGGACAGGTCGTACCCCGTCCCGCTCGCGGCGCCGCGGGCGACGACCTCGATCGCGAGGTCTCCGATCCCGCACCCGACGTCGAGCACCGTGCGCTCGGCCACCCCGGCCTCCGTGATCGCGTCGAGCAGGGAGGCGGTCACCTTCGCCGCGGTGGGCTTCCTCGTCGCCTCCGCGGTCCAGCTGTCGACCCAGTCGTCGAAGCAGCAGCGCTCGGGCTGGGGGTCATTCATCTCGTCCATCGGGGGCCACCGTACCCGACCCGCCAAATCACCGGCAGCACCCGTACCGGCCGTAGGATATGGGCCCCCATGTCCCTGATCGAAGCCGTCCTGGCGCGCGAGGTGCTCGATTCGCGCGGGAACCCCACCGTCGAGGTCGACGCGATCCTGGTGGACGGAGCGTTCGGAAGGGCCGCGGTGCCGAGCGGCGCCTCGACCGGCGAGCACGAGGCGCTCGAGCTGCGGGACGGCGACCCCAAGCGGTTCGGCGGCAGGGGCGTCCTCCGCGCGGTGACGAACGTGAACGAGGTGATCGCGCCGGCGCTGGACGGGATCGACGCGTACGATCAGCGCGAGATCGATCGGATCCTCCTCGAGCTCGACGGCACCGCCGGTAAGTCGAACCTCGGCGCGAATGCGGTCCTCGGCGTCTCGCTCGCGGTGGCCCATGCGGCGGCGGACTCGCTCGGCCTCCCGCTCTACCGGGCGCTCGGAGGGCCGAACGCGCACGTGCTCCCGCTGCCGCTCATGAACGTGATCAACGGTGGCGCGCACGCCGACAACGAGCTCGAGCTGCAGGAGTTCATGCTCGCGCCGGTCGGCGCCGCGTCGTTCTCCGAGGCCGTCCGGTGGTGCTCCGAGATCTACCAGGCGCTCAAGGCCATCCTGCGCTCGAGGGGACTCTCCACGGGCGTCGGCGACGAGGGTGGGTTCGCGCCCGAGCTCGGCACCGCGGCCGGGGCGCTCGAGCTGCTCGTCGAGGCGATCGAGACGTCAGGACTCGAACCCGGCGACGAGGTCGCCCTCGCGATGGACCCGGCCTGCTCCGAGGTCTACCGCGACGGTTCGTACCACCTCGAGGGCGCCGCGCGGAGCGCCGACGACATGGTCCGGTTCTGGAGCGGGCTGCTCGACGCGTTCCCCATCGTGTCGATCGAGGACGGTCTCGCGCAGGACGACTGGGAGGGGTGGGCGGCCCTGACGGCGGCGCTGGGTGCTCGATGCCAACTGGTGGGCGACGACCTCTTCGTGACGAACCCCGACCGGCTCGCCCGCGGGATCCGCGAGCGCGTGGCCACCGCGATCCTCGTCAAGCCGAACCAGATCGGCACGCTGACCGAGACGCTCGACACGATCGAGCTCGCCGCCCGCAACGGGTACGGGCAGGTCGTGAGCCACCGCTCGGGCGAGACCGAGGACACGACGATCGCCGACATCGCCGTGGCGACCAACGCGGGTCAGATCAAGACGGGCGCGCCCACGCGGGGCGAGCGGACGGCCAAGTACAACCGGTTGCTGCGGATCGAGGAGGAGCTCGGCGAGCAGGCGCGCTACCCGGGCGGCGCGGCGATCCGGCGTGGTGCGACGTGATCCCATCGTTCGGAGGCGGCGCGGTATGACCTCGACCACGACGCGGAGCCGGCCGTCGCCACGCCCCCGGCTCGAGCGCGAGCGGCCTCGGCTCACGGGCCGCGCGGCCTTCCTGCTCGTCGCCGTGGCGATCCTGGCCGTGATGGCGATCGTGCCGATCGGGCGGTACCTCGATCAGCGCTCGGCCATCGCCGACATCGAGCGTCGTGCGGCCGAGCTCGAGGCCGAGAACGCCGACCTGCGCGCCGAGATCTCGCGACTCCACGACCCGGCGGAGCTCGAGGAGCTCGCCCGGGCGTGCCTGGGGATGGTGGGGCCGGGCGAGGTCGCGTTCGTCATGCCCGGTCGGGCCGCCGACTCATCCGACTGCTGATCGGGAGAGGGCGAGAAGCTGAGGGCGGCAGGACCGTCTAGACCCTCACCGCGACCCGCGTGTCCATCGTTGAGCGCTCGCCCAGGTACCGACGTCCCGAGAGGAACGCGAGTCCGTACAGAAGCGCCGCGACGATGAGGAGCGCTCGATACCCGGTGACGAGCGACGCGTACTCGAGCGTCCCGCCGATCATCGCCCCCAACAGGTTCGCGCCGAACGCCACCGTGGGCCGCTCGACCATCTCGAACCGCTCGGCGAACACGAGGTTGGCGCAGAACACGGGTCCGAACGCGATGGCCACGGCCACGATGAACCTCGGAACCACGGCGAGTTGCAGCAGGGCGCTCTCGGGGACCACGAAGGCGATGGCGATGGTGAGCGCGAGAACCCCGTAGAGGAACCTGGGGTTCGGCTTGGTGCGTTTCGCGACCTCGATCGCGAGCAGGACCGAGAGCAGGATCCCGGCGAACACGAGGGCGTTCACGAACCACGTCGTCCCGAAGAGCAGCGCGAACTGGACGACGCTCTTCGTCTCGAGCAGCAGGAAGGCCGCGCCCATGAAGAAGAGGTCGAGCGAGGACCGCATCGCACGGAACGGCCCCGAGACCGCCCTCACGGCGAGCGCCGAGGCCATCAGGATGAGCGCGATGGTCACCAGATACAGACTTGGGATGCTGGCCTCGCGCAGATAGACGAACGGGTGGTTGTCGGTGGCCGGGGCGACGGGCGGACCCGCCGTCGGGGCCCAGACCTCGGCGCAGTTGACCGAGCTCGGATCGCGACCGACCGTCATCAGGGCCAGATAGCCGATCCGCCGCGTGGAGTCGAAGCACGGAGGATGCCCATACACCTGTTCCAATGTGTTCGCGAGGCGGTCCGCGAGCCACGCGTAGCGGTAGTAGTTGTACATGGCGAAGACGCCATCGGTGGTCAGGTGATCGCGGGCCACCTCCATGGCCTCGCGGGTGAAGAGGTAGCTCTCCAACCGGAGCGATGACTGCCCGGAGACGAGCGTGAGGGAGTCGGGCAGCGCAAAGAGGATCAGGTCGTAGCGCTCGTCCGACCGTTCGAGGAAAGCACGGCCGTCGTCGATGATCACCCGCACGCGCGGATCCTCGTACGGCCGCTCCGGGTTCAGCCTCCGTCCCAGCTCGTACAGTTCCGGGTCGATCTCGACCGCATCGACCTGCCGTGCGCCCTCGGCAAGCGCGATGGCTACGTCGGCGCCGGTTCCGGCACCGATGACGAGCACGCGCTCCGGAGGTTCAACCGCTCGCTCGTACGGCAGGAAATACGTGGGCTCCGTGGTCCGACGTGCTTCGGTCGTGGTGATGGCCTGATGGGGGATCCCGTTGACGACCACATCCGCGCCCTCGTCGGTCTGGGTCCAGCTGATCCGGTAGTAGGGAGACCACACCACCGAATCGGCGAGCGCCTCCATGGCGAAGGCGCCGACGAGGAGGCCGATCGCCACGGCGTGTTCGATCCTGAGGGATGGTCCGAGCAGAAAGACGAACAGCCCGACGATCACGACCCCCCAGACGACCGGCGGGGCTCCGACGAACGACAGAATGGCGAACGCGGCGATGCCGGTCACGCTGCCCAGCACGTCCAGTCGATAGGCCTCGAGCGGCGGGAATCGCTGGAACAGACGCGCGACGCCCTGCGCGATGGCCGCCATGGTCGCGGCGACCGCCGCGAAGATGATCGGCAACGAGATCCAGATCGGCAGGCCACGGGTCTGGAACCCGCCGAAGAAGATGAGGCTGCTTCCCGTGCGGTCGATCGTCACCGGGAACACGGCCGACATGAAGACGAGCGCCCCGAGCCACAGCGGTGCCCACCTGAACCAGTCCGATCGGCCGACCGCGAGGAACCCGATCCCGATGCCGAGGAACGAGCCGAGGAGCACGAAGTTCGAGAAGAACGAGAGGTACGCGATGTGCGCTCCGAGCCACCGGATCAGGACCAGCTCCACGAACAGCATCAGGAAGCTGGCCAGGAACAGTTGCCGACGGTCGGCCGAGACCGTGTTCCCTTCCACGTGTGCTCCTTACGCGGCCCCCCGATCGCCAAGCCATGTCCACGTAAGTGAAGCGGGCGCGCTTCTGTGCCTTCGACACCTCCGCCGGGTCACTTGAGGCGAGGTCGTCCTTTGAGCACGCGTGCCTCGTCCCGGGCCGGGGTTCCCGGGCGGCAGATGTGACGAACGTGTGAACAGATCTCTGCCTCCGAGCCCTACCCGAGCCAGCGGCTAATCCCTCGTAGGAGGTGGTGAACATGATCGGATCGCTCGCGGCCTACGGATATGGAGGGGGAGGCTCCGG
>CBRGMI010000060.1:0-9966 GCA_967797495.1 uncultured bacterium | reverse complement strand
GGATCGACGCGCCCGGCCTGACCTACGAGGTGATCGAGGGCGAGGCGGAGGTGGCACCGGGGCTGCGCGTGATCCCCACGCCGGGCCACACGGCGGGTCATCAGTCGCTCGTGGTGGACGCACCCGAAGGGGCGATCGTGCTCGCCGGACAGGCGGTGCAGTCTCGGCTCGAGTGGGAGGGTGCGACCGAGCCGAGCGCCTCGGGCGCCTCGACAGCTCGCGACCCGGCGTACCCGAACTCGGTGCAACGCCTGAGGGGGCTCGGGCCGGCACGCGTGCACTTCGCGCACGACCCGGAGGTCTGGGAGCGCGGGTAGCGGTTCCGGACGAGCCACCGGAGCGGTGAGATGTCCGGCGGGTTCGTCCACCTCGATGTCCGTTCGTTCTTCTCGCTGAAGGAGGGCGCGTTCTCACCCGAGGCGCTCGCGCGCCGGGCCGCCGAGCTGCAGATGCCTGCGGTCGCGCTCGCCGACCGCGACGGGCTCTACGGCACCGCCCGGTTCGTCGACGCCTGCGAGCGCGAGGGCGTCCGTCCGATCCTCGGCGCGTCGCTCACCGTCCGAGAGCCCGGGACGCTGCCATTGCCTCGATCCGGCCGCAGATCCGCGGACGCGAGTGTGGTCCTGCTCGCCCGGGACGCCGCCGGGTACGCGAACCTGTGCCGGCTGGTCACCGATGCGCACATGACGGGGGAGCGCGGCGACCCTTCGCTCACCCCCGAGCAGATCTGCGCGCACGCGGAGGGTCTCGTCGCGCTCCTCGGGCCGTCCTCGCCGCCGGGCGCGCTCGCGCTCGCGGGACGGATCGACGCCGGTCGTCGCGCGGCGATGCCGTACCGGGAGGCGTTCGGCGAGCGCGCGTTCGTCGCCGTGCAGCACCGGCTCGAGCGGGACTCCGACCGGGAGA
Source organism: uncultured bacterium (assembly GCA_967797495.1). Lineage (GTDB taxonomy): Bacteria > Actinomycetota > UBA4738 > UBA4738 > HRBIN12 > DASSJM01. The sequence goes on along the minus strand of CBRGMI010000060.1, from coordinate 9,060 downwards.
TCCGCGCACTCCTCCGACTGTCCGACCGCGCCGAGCTCCGAGCGGTCGCGACCAACCCGGTCCGGTACCTCGTCCCGGAGGACGCGTTCCTGGCCGACGCGCTCGAGTGCATGCGCGAGCTCGTCCCGATCAACCGGTCCAACGTGTCGCGCCGCAACGCGGAGGGGTGGCTGAAGCCGGCCACCGAGATGCGAGCCCTGTTCCACGAGCGACCCGACCTGGTGACGGCGACGCTGCGGATCGCCGAGTCGTGCGCGTTCGACATCGGGCTGCGCACGGTCCGCTTCCCCGACTTCCCGACGCCGCGGGGGCGCAACGCCTCCTCGATCCTGGCCGAACGCAGCCGGCGCGGTCTCGAACGCCGGGGGATGCGGCCGACCACTCGCGTGAAGAACCGGCTGCACCACGAGCTCGCGATGATCCATCGCCTCGGGTACTCGGCGTACTTCCTGACGGTCGCCGACATCGTCGCCGACGTGCGGGCGATGGGGATCCGGTGCGCGTGCCGGGGGAGCGCCGCCGGCTCGCTCGTCTGCTACCTCGTCGGCATCTCCGACGTCGACGCGGTCCGGCACGATCTCGCGTTCGAGCGGTTCCTGAACCCGATGCGCGACGAGCTCCCGGACATCGACGTCGACGTCGAGTCGGCACGCCGCGAGGACGTCTACGACATGGTGCTCTCGCGTTACGGCGACGATCGGTGCGCGTGCGTCGCGATGGTCGACACGTACCGCGCCCGCGCCGCCGTCCGGGAGGTGGGCAAGGCGCTCGGCCTGCCCGAGCCCGAGGTCGACGTGGTCGCCAAGTCCTTCCCGCACATCGGCGCCCACGACCTGCGGGTCGCGATCGATCGCCTGCCCGAGCTCGTGGGCAGCAACCTGAACGCGGGCCAGCTCGAGCAGCTGTTCCGCGTGGCCGAGCGCCTGGACGGGTTCCCGCGCCACATCGCGCTGCACCCCTCGGGCATCGTGCTGTCGAACGACGACCTGGTGACCAGGGTCCCGCTCGAACGCTCGTTCCAGGGCTACCGCGTGATCCAGGCCGACAAGGACGACGTCGAGCTCCTGGGGTACCTGAAGCTCGACGTGCTCGGCGTGCGGATGCTCTCGTCGATGCGCCACGCCCTGGACGAGATCGCGCGCACCGAGCACGTGAAGGTCGACCTCGACGAGATCCCGCTCGACGACGAGCCGACGTTCGAGCTGATCCGGGCCTCCGACACCCTCGGGTGCTTCCAGATCGAGTCGCCGGGCCAGCGCGAGCTCCTGCAGAAGCTCCAGCCGACCCGGTGGGAGGATCTGATCGTCGACATCTCGCTGTTCCGGCCCGGGCCGGTCAAGTCGGACATGATCAACCCCTACCTGCGCCGGCGCGCCGGGATGGAGGCGCCGACGTACGCGCACCCGGCGCTCCGGCCGGCGCTCCGCGAGACGTTCGGGGTGATCGTCTACCACGAGCAGGTGCTCCGAACCCTCGCCGCGATGGCGGGCTACGACCTGACCTACGCCGACCACGTCCGCCGCCACCTGGATCGCGAGGACCTGCTCCCGGGGTTCCGAGCCGACTTCCTCCGGCGGGCCACCGGACGCGGCGTCCCCGCCGACGTCGCCGAACGGACCTGGACCGCGGTGGCCGAGTTCGCGAGCTTCGGGTTCTGCAAGGCGCACGCGGCGGCGTTCGCGGTCCCGACGTACCAGTCGTCCTGGCTGAAGACGCACTACCCGGCGCACTTCCTCGCGGGCATCCTCACGCACGACCCGGGGATGTACCCGCGGCGGTTGCTGCTCGAGGACGCGCGCGAGCACGGGATCCCGATCCTGCCGCTGGACGTGAACCGCTCCGAGCCGGAGTACGTGGTCGAGGCGGTCCCGGCGTCGTCGAGGCGCGCTGAGGTCGGGGCACCGGCCCGGGCTGCTCGTCTTCGCCTACGCGATGGGTCCGTGCTCGCGGACGTTGAGGGGCTTCGGCTTCGCTCGACGACGCCCGGGCCGGACCCCTCCCCGCGCGCCGGCACCGGCGGTGCCAGCGGCGCTCAGCCCCCGACCTCAGCGCGCCACACGCACGTCGAGCCCCCGTGCTACGGGATCCGGCTCGCGTTGCAGGACGTACACGGGATCTCGGATGCCGAGGTGCGGTCGATCTTGGTGGGGCGGGCGGAGCATCCGTTCCGGGACGTGGGGGATTTCGTGCGGCGTGCGGTCGTCTCCAAACCGGTGGTGGAGGCGATCGCGCATGCGGGGGGGTTCGATGGGATCGGGAGGGGGACGCGACGGGATCGGTTGTATGCGGCGATGACGACCGTGCCGCAGCGCGAGGGGGATCAGCTGGCGCTGGACCTGTCGGGGGGCGTCGCGGATCGGCTCGCGTTGCCCGAGTACACCGACGCGGAGCGGGTGCGGGCCGAGCTCGAGGTGCTCGGGCTGGACGCGAGCCGGCACCTCGTGAGCTTCTTCGAACCGCTGCTCGCCGATCTCGGCGTGGTCCGTTCGAGGGACCTGCACACGTGCCGCTCGGACGAGCGCGTGATGGTGGCCGGCGTGAAGGTGGCGTCGCAGACGCCGGCGATCCGCAGCGGCCAGCGGATCATCTTCCTCACGCTGGACGACGCGACGGGGCCGGTCGACGTGACCGTGTTCGAGAGCGTGCAGCCGAAGGTCGCCAAGACCGTGTTCCACTCGTTCGTGCTCGCCGTGGTCGGGACCGTCCGGCGGACCGGGTACAAGGGTGTCTCGGTGGTTGCCGAGGACGTGTGGGATCTGACGGCGCTGCTGCACGCCCGGCGGCAGGGACGGCTCGCGGAGGCGCTCGCCCACGAGGGGCCGTCCCCCGGCGCGGCCGTCCCCCGCAAGCTCTGGCATTCGAGCGGCGGCTCGGCCGGCCGATGACGTCGCTCGTCACGTCCGTCGCGGCGGTACGCTCCGCGACGATGACCCGCGCGAGGTCGAGCGAGCCGATCCTGCACGTCGATCTCGATGCGTTCTACGCGTCGGTCGAGACCCTGAAGGACCCGAGCCTTTCGGGCAGGCCGGTCGCGGTGGGCGGCGCCGGGACGCGCGGGGTCGTGATGTCGGCGTCCTACGAGGCCCGGGCGTTCGGCATCCGGAGCGCGATGCCCGCCGTGCGCGCTCGGCGCCTGTGTCCGGACGTGATCTTCGTCCCGCCCGACTTCGAGTCCTACAAGGTGCACTCCAACCGTTTCCGCGAGATCCTGCTGGCGGTCACGCCGGCCGTCGAGCCGATCTCGCTCGACGAGGCGTTCCTCGACGTCTCCGGTGCGCACCTGCTGTTCGGCGAGCCCGAGGAGATCGGACGCAAGGTCCGCAGGGAGGTCCAGGACGGCATCGGGGTGCGGTGCTCGGTGGGGGTCGCGCCCACCAAGCTGGTCGCCAAGCTCGCCTCGCGCGACGCCAAGCCGGACGGGATGGTGGTCGTGCGCGCCGACGAGGTGGACGCCTACCTCGACCCGCTCCCCGTACGGGCGCTCTGGGGGGTGGGCGAGAAGACGGCCGAGACCCTCGGGCGGCTCGGTGTGCGGACCGTCGGCGACCTGGGCCGGACGCCGGTCGGGGTGCTCGGCAGGCTCATGGGCGAACGGCACGCGCGCGACCTCGGGGACCTGGCCCGTGGGGTGGACGACCGGACGGTCGTTCCCTACGAGGCGCCGAAGTCGGTCAGCCACGAGGAGACCTTCGACCGCGACCTGGACGATCGGCGCGAGCTGCTCCGCGAGGTGCTCTCGCTCTCCCAGCGGGTGGCCGCCCGGCTTCGCGAGGACGGGTTCCGGACCCGGACGGTCACCCTGAAGATCCGCCTCGCGACCTTCACGACGCTCACGCGTTCGCGAACGCTCCCGGCGCCGACCGACGTCGCCGCGGACCTGTACGAGGTGGTCGGGGAGCTGTTCACCGCCTTACCGGGGGCCCGCCGGCGCGTCCGATTGCTCGGCGTGGCCGCGACCGGCCTGGTGCCGGCGGGGCAGGAGCAGCTCGCGCTGCTGCGGAGCGAGCGGTGGGGCGACGTCGAACGCGCGGTGGATCGGATCGATCGGCGGTTCGGATCGGGATCGGCCGTGCCTGCGGCGCTGCTCGAACGCGGCCGCGATCGCTGAACGTCCCGCCCGGGCGCGCCCGGCCTCCGTCGAAGGCCCCTTCCACTGGCGGAGGTCGTTCCTATAATCGTGTCGGACCGCAATCGAGGCCGGAGCCGGGAGCCTATGCCACTGTCGCCCGACGAGCAGCGCATCCTCGACGAGATCGAGCAACGTCTCGCCGAGGAGGATCCACGGCTGGTCGAGGCCGTCAGCCGAACCTCGCTGTACACGCATCTCGCCCGGCGCATCAAGTGGTCGCTGCTGGCGTTCCTGGTCGGCTTCCTGATGCTGATGGTGTTCCTGATGGTCGTCCCCGACCTGCTGTGGGTCGCGGCGACGGGCTTCGGCGTGATGCTCGCGGCCGCGCTGCTGATCTATCGATACCTCAAGCAGCTGACCCTCGATCAGATGCGTGCCATGCAGCAGCAGTCGGGGCGCTTCTCGCTCACCGGCTTGCTGGCGCGTCTCGCCGGACGTTTCCGAACGCCGCCTGCGACACCCCCCGGTTCCTAAGCGTTCGGTCGAGCGCGCGGTTCCCTCGGTCGTCTCGTCGCCGATCGACGGGCGTGACGAGCCCGTTGCGATCGAATGTGAGAAACATCCGAGAGACGCGACACGCCCTCGTCCTCGGGTTGCCACGGCACACGCGCCTGGAGTACAACATGCCTCACCTTCCCCGGGGGCGTGACCGTCGATCCGACGTCGAGACTTCCCCTCGACGAGCCGGCGGAACGCGTTGGTGTCGTGAGGGAGACGTCGTCGGAGGGGCGCTCGTTCGTATGGAGGGATTCACAGCACATCAAGCGACGAAATTCACCGGGTGCTCCGCGCGTCAGCTCAGGTATTGGGACCAGATCGGCTTGGTTATCCCGTCCATCCAGGGGACCGGAGGCCGTCCGGGGGTGCCCAGGTTGTACTCGTTCCGTGACCTCGTCGCGCTCAAGGTCGTCAAATCCCTCCTCGACAACGGCATGTCGCTCCAGCGGGTGCGCCGGGCCTGGGACTACCTGAACCGCCGGGCCGCGCTGGACAAGCACCTGTCCGAGGTCAAGCTGATCACCGACGGGGTGAGCATCTTCAAGATCGCGCGTCGCAACGGCGAGATCATCGACGCGTTGCGAGACGGTCAGCTCGCGTTCTTCGTCGCGATCGACGAGATCGCGAGCGGCGTGGAGAGCAAGGTCGGCCAGTTCCGAGAGGATCGCGACCGTTTCGTCCGGGCGCTCCGCGAGGCCGCCGCGCGAGCGCAGACGGGCCGCTGAACCCCTCCTAGACGCCGGGCCGGTAGGCGCCCACGATCCGCCGGACGAGACCCGCGTCCCTACGGAGCTCCCGGATCGACGCGTGCGCGTCCTCCACCGCGGACCTGGCCTCCTCGGGTGTCGGGGCGTCCGCGGCGTATGCGGCTCGTGTCGCCCGGGTCGTCAGCCGCCCGAGGTACCCGTCGGTGAACGCGATCGCGGCGGCCAGTCGCGCGCGGTGCTCGTCGAGGGTCTCGCCCTCGCGGCGGCCCAACCCGAGGTCGGCGGCCTCCCCGTCGAACACCCGGTACGCGGCCAGGACGCGCTCGCGCGGGTCCCGCGAGCGACGCAGGAGCCGGCGGCGCCACGCGGACTTCGCGATCGGCACCACCACGAGCAGTACGCCGAGCAGGATGAGGAGCCCGAGGAAGATCAACCGGTACGGCACCGAATACCCCGACCGGTCCGTCGTCCCGGCCGCGCCGACCGGCGGCAGGGGGACGAAGTCGCCCGGCCCGCGTTGGGGCTTGCGTTCGATCTGACACAGGAGCTGGCGTTCCCGCGGGCTGAGGTTGGCCGCCGCGACGCATTCCGCTCCGCTCCCGCCGCCGATGCCGGTCGCACCGGTCGCGCCCCCGGGCTGGCCCTCGGTGTTCGGCGTCCCCCGGGCGGGGTTCAGGTAGGTGCCGACCTCGGCGTTGGGGTGGGTGCCGTGCCCGGGGGTGGGCTCGAACTGGAGCCACCCGTACCCCTCGAAGAAGACCTCGACCCAGGCGTGGGCGTTCTTGGATTGCACGAGGTACGTGCCGTCGTCCCGCGCGGTGCCGGCCTGGTACCCGATCGCGATCCGCGCCGGCAGGCCGAGCTCGCGGACGAGCACCGCCATCGTCGTGGCGTACTGCTGGCAGAAGCCGGCCTTGGTTTGCGTCAGGAACGTCACCAGGGCGTCGGCGTCCTCCGCGACCTCGACGTCGGCGTCGTAGCGGAACCCGTCGGTGTGGAAGTGCCGCTGGATCGCGAGCACCTTGTCGTAGTCCGAGTCCTCGCCCCGCGTCCAGTCGTTGGCGATCTCCTCGATCCGGGGATCGAGGTCGGCGGGGAGTTCGGTCCACCGTCCGTACTGGGGCGCGGTGAGGTCCTGGACCTGGTCGAGCTGCTCGGCGGTCGGCACGACGATGCGGGAGCTGATCCCGTACTCGAGCCCGGCCTCCAGCCCGCCGTCCGTGAACGCCTGGCCGCGGGTCGGATCCCACCTCACGTCGCCGAGGTCCCCCGCCGTGATCTCCACCGGCGTCTGTGCCATCGGCAGCGCGTGGGCGTTGTCGAAGTCCGTGAGGATCCGGAACGTGAAGTTCTGCGCGGGAGGGGTGTCCCCCGGGAAGTTGAAGCCCGGCACCTGCGGCAGCACCGTCGGGACGGATACGGTCTGCCCCGCCGAGCCGTCCGGGTCGCTGCTCCGCCAATCCTGCCCGTCGAACTCGTCCAGCGTGAGCAGGCGCCAGTACTGCGGGTCGGATGTCTGGACCTCGAACAGGTCCCGGACCGGCGCGTCGTCGGTGAGCTGGGCGTGGATCGAGACGAACGGATCCAGGCCCGCGCCCTCGTCGCCGGCGGTCGAGAAGTCGACGAGCGGGTCGGAACGGAACCCCGGGAGCAGACCCGGGACGAGCACCGCGGCCGCGATCACCGCGAACGCGACCGGTCTCGAGCCCCGGACCGAGGTGCCGAGGCGTCGGGTCCTCGAACCCGACCACACCGGCCCCCACTGGCGCACCCGACGCACGCCGTCCGCGAACACGACCGCCAGCGCGGCGGCGAGCAGCACGATCGCATAGAAGGGACGGGCCCCGTCCTCGAGCACCGTGTCCGCGAACCCGGCGAGCGCGATCGGCGGCAGGATGGCAAGGAGCGGGCTCCCGGCGCGGATCGCGAGCGCATGCGACGCGAACGCCGCGGTCCATACCGCCGTCACCGCCGCGAGCATCAGGGGAGGGAGCGCGGGCGTGGGCGCCACGCGCACGCGCGCCTGCTGCCCGACGAACTCGAGCGAGCGCCCCACGGCCCGGAGCGTCTGGATCGACGGGATGCCGTACCAGGCCGTCTGCGGCAGGACGAACCAGGTGATCGCGAACGCGAGGCCGACCAGGCTCGCGATCGTCGCCAGCAGCAGCCCCCGGCGTTCGAACATGGCCGCGATCGCCACCGACGCGAGCGCCGCGGCCACGAGCTCGAGCGTGGCCTGCCGGCCCGTGAACACGCGGCCGAACGCGAGCGCCATCGCCACGGACAGAGCCGCGACGGCCGCGAGCCCTAGGAGCCGCTGGTGACCAGGGGTTGGGTCCGCTCGACGTGCCATACGTCTCGCAATCTCCTCGACGGTGGGAGCACCACGACCTCCCACCCGGTCCGGGACATCGACATCCGGGCCTGTGACGCGCGCCCCTCGAGCTGCGCCCGGCGGTCGGGGGGCAGGGTGTCGGGCTCGGCAGTGTGGACGAACACCCCCACCTTGGGGCCGAACATCGCGCCGACGCGCAGCCACGAGGGCAGCTCGGTCGGGCCGGGAGGCGCCCCGACCACGACCAGGGTCGTGTCGCTCGCGGCGACCATGCGCAGGCGCGTGAGTCCGGTCGACAGCGCTCGGGAGGAGTGGTGGGTCATCCCCGCGAGCGCGTCGAGCAGGCTCTCCTCCGCGACCCGCTGCGGTGGAACCTGCGTGGTGGCGAGCTTGACGGAGAATCCGTAGCGCATCAGCAGGATCCCGAGCGAGGCCGCCGCCGAGATCACCTTCTCGAAGCAGGGTGTGTGGGTCTGACCCACGGCGGTGTCCCGCGTGTCGACGAACAGGACTGCGGTCGATCGCCGGGTGGATTCGTCCTGGCGGATCATCAGCTCGCCGCTGCGGGCAACGCTCGGCCAGTGGATCCGTCGCAGGTCGTCGCCCTCCACGTAGGCCCGCATCGTGTAGAACTCGTCGCCGGTGCGGAACAGGTGCTTGGCCAGCGCGAGCCCGCTCGTCATGCCGAACGGTGAGTCCGGTCCGCTCCCGAGCAGCTCGACCTCCGGCGCGACGACGAGCTCGTCACGCTCGTCGAACTCGATCCGTAGCTTCGTGAGCGCGAACGGGTCGGACAGGTCCGCGGTGAGCGGCCCGAGGACGTAGCGCCCTCGCTGGTGCGGCGCGATGGAGTAGCGGACCCGTTGCCTCCCGCGGGGGGCCAGCGAGGCGACCACAAGCCGCGCCGACCGGCCGAGCTGCGCGGGGAGGCGGTCCTCCACCAAGAGGAAGGAGGTCTGCGCCGGGGACTGGTTCTCGATCTCGAGCTCGATGTGCACGCGCTGGCCGGGTTGCACGCGCGTGTCCGAGAGCCGACGCCGGATGCGCAGCCGCTGCCGGCTCCACCGGGCGAACAGGGCGGCGGCGAACGGGAGCAGGACGATCCCGACCGAAACCATGTGCAGGGTCGGCGACCCGAGCATCCGGGCGGCCACCCAGAGCGCGATCCCGGCCCCGAAGACCAGGACCCCCCGGCCCGAGGGCATGTCAGGCGTTCCCGGTGACGGGTACCGCCACCTCGGCGGCGAGGTCTTGCAGCACGGCCGGCGAGCTGCGTCCGCCCATGACGGCGTCGGCCGTCACGATCACGCGGTGCGCGAGCACCGGCGTCACGAGGGACTTCACGTCGTCCGGGATCACGTAGTCGCGCTCCTCGGCGGCCGCGATCGCAC
>CBRGMI010000059.1:0-10307 GCA_967797495.1 uncultured bacterium | reverse complement strand
TGGAGGCGTCGGACGCGTACCGCTGCCGAGCCGGGCGCGGACTCGCGGGTGCGGTAGCCGCGGTCTCGCGTGAACGAGCCGGGTCGTACGCGTCGACCCGCGCCTTCATCGAGAGCAGCGCCCAGACGTAGACGGCGAGCAGCACGAACAGGGTTGCGGTCGCGTACCACATCGCGCGCAGCGGCGGGACGAGGCCGATCAGCGCGGTGAGCACCAGGCTCTCGATCATCACCACGAGCACGCGGCGTCGGCGTTCGCGCGCCCTCGCCTGCGCACGCGCACGCAGGCCGATGAACGTCGTCCCCTTGCGGGGCGTGACGATCCACCGGCCCGGCGACTCGGTCTCCGCCAGCATGTCCATGTTCCGCTCGAAGTCCTTCATGCTCCTGTCCGTCGTGCTTGGGATGTTCGCCCACGATGGGACGAGGAACGCGGCCCACAGGATGACCAGAGCCGCGAGCAGCAGCCAACCCACCTACCTAACCCCCGTGTGTTCGGATCCCCGGTCCGGCACAAGATGTTGGGCTGGGTCTGCAACCTAGCACCGAGGCTAGGCAGGTACAAACACCTCGCGCAAGTTGCTCGGAAGGTCATCGCATCGACACATCGCTCGAGCGATCGTCTCGCGAGCGATTCACTCCGCGGAGTAGTGTCCGCTCTTGCCGCCACGCTTCTCGAGCAGACGTAGGCCGTCGATGCGCGCCGCGCGATCGAACGCCTTCGCGGTGTCGTAGAGGCTGAGCGCCGCCACCGCGGCCGCGGTGAGCGCCTCCATCTCGACGCCGGTGCGGTCGTGGGCGCGCACGGTCGTGCGAACGCGGATCGTCCCGCTCGCCTCGTCGGGCTCGACGAGCACCTCCGCGCCGGTCACCGCGATCGGATGGCAGAACGGCAACAGGTCGGGGGTCCGCTTGACGCCCATCACGCCGGCGATCCGAGCGGCCTCGAGCGGGTTCCCCTTCGGCGTGCCCGCGACCAGGTGGGCGCAGGCCTCGCGCGTCATAGAGACGACGCATTCGGCGACGGCCTCGCGGTCGGTGGCTCGTTTACCTCCGACCTCGACGATGCGCGCCACGGCCTCTCGCTCCCGCGACATCAGTCCTCCATCGAACGGAACAAGACGACCTTCACCTGGCTCCCGGCGCGCGCGGTCTGGGTCCCCGGCGGGACGATCGCGAGGCCGTTCGCCTTCGCGACGGTGGCGATCAGGTTCGACCCGCGGCCGCCGGTCGGCGTGGCCACCCAGCCCTCCTTGGTCCGGCGAACGCGCACGCGCGCGAACTGCGTCTTGCCGATCGGCCCGGTGACGTCCTCCTCGAGCCTGGCGGTCACCTCGGGCCGGAAAAGCTGCCGGCGTCCCATCATCTTCATGAGCGCCGGCCGTATGAAGGTCTCGAAGCTGACGAAGACGCTCACCGGGTTGCCCGGCAGTCCGAAGTACGGCTTGCCCTCGATCTCGCCGAACCCCTGGGGCATCCCCGGCTGCATCGCGACGCGGTAGAAGTCGACCTCCCCCCGGCGGAAGAACGCGGCCTTCACGACGTCCCGCTCCCCGACCGACACCCCGCCCGAGGAGATGAACGCGTCGGCCTGCGTGAGGTGCGAGAACAGGGCCTCCTTGAACGCGTCGACTTCGTCCCGGACGATGCCGGCGATCGTCGGCACCGCGCCGGCCTCGCGCAGCGCCGCGAACAGCGTGTACGCGTTCGAGTCGCGGACCTGACCGTAGTCGGGGTTCCGCGACGGCGGGATCAGCTCGTCCCCGGTGGAGAGCACGACGACACGCGGGCGTGGATGCACGAGCGGATGCGCGAAACCGGCGGTCGCGAGCAGCCCCAACTCCGGCGCCTGGAGGCGGCGCCCCGCCTGCACGAGCGTCTCGCCGGATCGAACGTCCTCGCCGCTCGGACGGATGTGCTTGCCCCCGATCGACGGGGCGAGGACGCGAACGTTGCCGCCCACGACCTCGCAGGTCTCGATCGGCGCGATCGTGTCGGCACCCGCGGGGACGGGCGCGCCGGTCGCGATCGCGAACGCCTCGCCGCCGCCCACCGTGCCCTCGGGTCGTTCCCCGATCATGGCGCGACCGACGATGCGCAGCTCGACCGGCGCGGTCGTCGTCGCTGACGCGATCTCCGAAGAGCGCACCGCGAACCCGTCCATCGCCGAGGACGCGAAGTCGGGGATGTCGCGCTCTGCGACGAGGCTCTCGGCCAGCACACAGCCGTAGGCCTCCGTCAGCGGCAGCGCGAGCGGTTGAAGAGGCTTGATCGTCGACAGGACGCGTTCGCGAGCCTCGTCGACCGGGACGAGCCCCTCGCCGCTGTCGTGATCGTGGACGTGACCGGGCGTCGCCATCCGGGCCAGTCTATCGGCGGGCCCCAGGGAGCCGGATCAGGACGCCGGGTTCAGATCAGCTTCTTGCGCTCGACGAAGCCCGAGAGCCAGTCCCGGAAGTCCTTGCCGATGTCCTCCCGGGCGATCGCGAGCTCGATGGTGGCCTTCAGGTAGTCGAGCTTGTTGCCGACGTCGAAGCGCCCGCCCTCGAACACGTAGGCGTAGACGGCCTGCTCTTGGGCGAGCAGGTTGATCGCGTCCGTGAGCTGCAGCTCGCCGCCGACGCCCGGCTGCGTCCGCCGCAGGCACTCGAAGATCTCGGGCGTCAGGACGTACCGGCCGATGGCGGCCAGGTTCGACGGCGCCTCCTCGGGCGCGGGCTTCTCGACGATCGAGCGCACGCGTGCCAGGTGCTCGTTCTCCACGAGCTCGGGCTCGATGCACCCGTAGAGCGAGATCTCGTCGCGGCTCACCTCCATCGCGCCGAGCACGCTCCGCCCGTACTTCTCGTGCACGCCGAGCATCTCCTGCAGCAGGCGCGTGTGCTCCACGATCAGGTCGTCGCCGAGCAGCACCGCGAACGACTCGCCGCCGACGTGGTCCTCGGCGGCCGCGACGGCGTGGCCGAGCCCGAGGGGGTCCCGCTGGCGGATGTAGTGGATCGACGCCATGTCCGAGATCTCGCGGACCTCCTTCAGCTCCTCGAACTTGCCCTTGGCCTCCAGGAAGTGCTCGAGCTCGAAGGACCGGTCGAAGTGGTCCACGATGGCGTGCTTGCCGCGGCCGATGATGATGATGATGTCGGTCAGGCCGGCGCGAACGGCCTCCTCCACCACGTACTGGATAGCGGGCTTGTCGAGGAGCGGCAGCATCTCCTTGGGCTGAGCCTTGGTCGCCGGAAGGAACCGGGTTCCGAGCCCGGCCGCCGGGATGACGGCTTTTCGGACCTTCGTCATCGCGCCTCCGCTACGGGGAGCCGGAGTGTACCCGTCCGGGGCAACCCCCCGTCCGGGACGGCGTGCTCGGCATCCCCGGATACACTTGCCTCATGCCGACCTACGAGTACGAGTGCACGGTCTGCGGTCAGCACATCGAGGTCTTCCAGCGCTTCTCCGAGGATCCGCTCACGACCTGCGGGGTGTGCGGGGGCAGGCTGAGGAAGGTCTTCCACCCGGCCGGCATCGTGTTCAAGGGCTCGGGGTTCTACGCGACCGACAGCCGCGCGAAGGCCTCGTCCGGGGCCGCGTCCACGAAGGACTCGGACAGCGGATCGTCCTCGTCAGGTGCGACCTCGTCCTCGGACTCTTCCTCGGACTCTTCCTCGGGCTCTGGGGGCGGCGCCACCTCCAAGGGCGGCGACGGCTCGTCCTCGAAGGGATCGGACGGCGGCAAGCCATCGACGACCGGGAGCAAGAAGGAAAGCTCGTCGTCGTGACCGGAGCGGCCACCGAGGCGCAGATCGGGGTGTTCGGCGGCTCGGGCTTCTACTCCCTCCTCGAGGCCGCCGAGACCGTCGAGGTCGATACCCCCTACGGCGAGCCCTCCGCGCCGCCGGTCGTCGGGTCGATCGGGCCGTATCGGGTCGCCTTCATCCCGCGGCACGGCGTCAAGCACCAGTTCCCGCCGCACACGATCAACTACCGCGCCAACCTGTGGGCCATGAAGGAGCTCGGCGTGCAGCGGATCGTCGGGCCGTGCGCGGCGGGATCGCTGCAGACGGGCGTGAAGGTCGGCGACTTCGTCGTGTGCGACCAGATCGTCGATCGTACGCGCTCGCGCCCGCACACCTTCTACGACGGCCCCGTCACCACGCACATCTCGTTCGCCGACCCCTACTGCGCGACGATGCGGGCGATCATCGTGGGCAAGACGCGCGAGCTCGGCATCGGCGTGCACGACGGCGGGACGATGGTCGTGATCGAGGGTCCCCGGTTCTCGACACGTGCCGAGTCCGCCTGGTTCAACTCGGAGGGCTGGCAGACGATCAACATGACCGGGTACCCGGAAGGCCTGCTCGCCCGCGAGCTCGAGATCTGCTACGCCAACGTCTCGCTGATCACCGACTACGACGTCGGCGTGCCCGGCGTGCCGCCCGTCACCCACGAGGAGGTCGTCAGGACGTTCGGACAGAACAACGCTCATCTGCGCGAGCTGCTGTTCAGCGTCATCCCGGCGCTGCCCACCGAACGCGACTGCGAGTGCGCGACGGCCCTCGCGAACGCACGGTTCGAGGTGGAGTGACATGAGCGAGAAGGTCCTGGTGACGATCGAGCTGCGGTTCACGACCGACGACGACCCCGAGGCGCTCGGCGAGCGCATCCGCGAGGCGACCTCGTCGATCGTAGGAAGGCAGGCGCTGGAGGACTTCCGCGTCCGCGCACTGCCGCTCACCCCGCCGAAGGGACCTCGCCCACGCTGATGCAACCGGTCTGACGCGACCGGTGTGACCGGGTTCACGGCGCGACACCGCTCCATCGCGTAACGTCTCGAACCCCGCTCCCGGACAGGAGGCCCGGCGTGTTCCTGCGACGGTGGTCGCTGCGCTCCAAGGTGATGGCGCTCCTCGCCGTCGCAGCGGGCGCCGGCTCGTTCACGCTCGTCCGCGGCTACGCGGCGGAGCTCGAGGCGCTCCGCCCGGTCCCCGGGAGCGATGTTCCGGTCGTGGTCGCGGACCGAGACCTCGAGCGCGGGTCCATGATCGACGAGGGTTCGGTCCGCCTGGAGCGGATGCCGCCCGCGTACGCACCGCCCGGGGCCCTGCGCTCGATCGCGGGCGCGGTGGGACGGACGCTCGTCTCCGATCTCGCCGAGGGTGAGGCCGTCACCGGGACGCGGGTCGGGGGCGCGGGCGGGCCGGTGGCCTCGCTCGTCGCGAGCGGCCTCCGCGCGTTCGTCGTGGGTTCGGGTCTGCCATCCGGCGTGCTCGAGCCCGGCGACCGCGTCGACGTGATCGCGACGTTCGGCGGACCGCACCCGTACACCGACACGGTCGGAAGCGGGCTCCAGATCCTGTCGATCGTCGAGCAGGACGCGGGGACCTTCCAGGCCGGCGGCGCCACCGGCTCGTCCCTCGTCCTGCTCGTCAGTCCGGAGACCGCCGAACAGCTTGCGCGCGCGACGGCGTTCGGACAGCTCACCGTCACGATCGCGCCGGCGGACGCCGTCTGAGGATCGGCGAGATCGCGGCTCGGCGCGGCTAGGATTGCCGCGTCCACCTCCGCGACGTCGAGGAGACCACCCCTGACCATCCTGCAGGCGATCGTGCTCGGCATCACCCAGGGCGTGACCGAGTTCGCGCCGGTCTCCAGCTCGGGGCACCTGATCATCGTGCCGTGGCTGTTCGACTGGCCGATCCTCACCGATCCGAGCCTGAACAAGACCTTCGACGTCGCGCTGCACCTCGGGACGCTCGTCGGCGCGCTCGTCTACTTCCGGCACGACGTCGCCCGCTACGCGGCCGCCTGGCTCCGCTCGCTCTCGGCCCGCAACATCGAGACGACCGACGAACGCCTGGCCTGGGCGCTCGTCGTCGGGACGATCCCGGCCGTCATCGTCGGGGCCACGCTCGAGAGCTTCATCGAGGACGAGCTCGGGCAGCCGTGGCTGATCGCCGTGATGCTCGTGGTGTTCGGTGTCGTGCTGTATGCGGTGGACCGGATCGCGTCGTCCCGCCGGCACCTGGACGATCTCGGCGTCCGCGACGGCCTCGTGCTCGGCGTCGCCCAGGCCATCGCGCTCCAGCCGGGCGTGTCGCGTTCGGGGGTCACGATGACGGCGGCCCGCGTGCTCACGTTCGACCGCGAGACCGCCGCCCGGTTCTCGTTCCTGCTCTCCCTGCCGGTGATCGCGGGGGCGGTGCTCTACAAGGGTCTGGACCTGACCGCCGACGGGATCCCGCCCGGGATGGGTGGGCCGTTCGTCGCGGGCATCGCCGCCTCCGCCGTGAGCGGCTTCCTGGTGATCGCGTTCCTGCTCCGCTACCTGCGCGTCCACGACTTCGCGTTGTTCCTGTGGATCCGGGTCGCGGTCGCGGCGCTGATCTTCGTGGTGATCGCGACCGGGATCCGTCCGGCGACGATCTGAGCGGGCCGCGTCAGACGCCGGCGAGCGTCATCTCGCCGAGGAGCACGTGCGGCACCCCGATCGAGGAGAACCAGCGGAGCTCGCTCCCGAGCGCGACCACGCTCCGGAGCATCTCGGGGATCGTGCTCGCGATCGTCATCTCGCGCACCGGCTCGCCGAGCGCGCCACCCGAGATGCGCAGACCCGTCGCCCCGACCGAGAACTCGCCGCTGATCGGGTTCGCGCCCGAGTGCACGCCGGTCACGTCCTGGATGAACACGCCGCCCTCCGCCTCGCGCAGGAGCTGCTCGAGCGACCGGTCGCCGGGCTCGACGAACAGGTTGGTGGTGCCGACGCCCGGGGACGAGCGGTAGCCGCGCACCGCGTTGCCGGTCGAACGCGTGTCGCCGCGCAACGCCGTGTACGTGTTGTGGAGGAACCCTTCGAGCACCCCCGCCGACAGGAGCTCGGTCCGGCGAGTCGGCACCCCCTCGGCGTCGAACGGCGCCGCACCCGGCCCGTCGAGCAACCGCCCGTCGTCGACGAGCGTGAGCACGTCGGCCGCGACGCGTTCGCCGAGCAGCGGGGCGAACAGCGACCGCTGCTTCTGCACGGACTCGGCCGACAACCCGTCCGACAGCACGCCGAGAAACGACGACGCGGCGACGGGGTCGAGCAGCACCGGCACGTGCGCCGTCGCCGGCTTGGTCGCGCCGAGCATCCGCGCCGCGCGCTCGACGGCCTCCGCGACCACGCGCTCGTGGTCGAGGTCCTCCACCGTGCGCGCGATCGTGTAGGAGAAACCGGTCTGCGTGTCGCCGTCCTGCTCGGCGAGCGTGACCACCACGACCCAGCAGCCGGTGGCGCGGTACTCGACCCGCACGCCCCCGGTGGACGCGATCGCGGCCGCGCCCACCGCATCGCCGTACCGCACCGACTCGGTCTTGCTGACCCGAGGATCCATCGTGGTCGCCGCCCGCTCCATCCCGAGCGCGATCGGTACCTTCTGATCGGTCGACATGCCGGCCAGGGCATCGGAGAACAGGCCCTCCAGCGGTTCGATCGGTTCGGCGGCCGGCAGCGCGTTGAACGGGTCGGGCGAGGCCACCGCCGAGTTCTCCCGCGCCCGCGAGACCGCCTCCCGCACCTCGTCGACCGATGGGTCGGCCGCGTGTGCGAACCCGAGACGACCGTCCGAGATCACCCGGACGCCCACGCCGCGCGACTCGGCGAACGTGAGCCCCTCGACCTGGCCGCGATGCGCCTCCACCGACGTCGTCGAACGCTCCTCGCCGAACGCCTCGACGTGCTCGCCGCCCTCGGCCGCCTCGACCGCGGCGGCGCACAGGTCCAACAGGTCAGGCACCGGTGCCCCCGACCGTCATCCGGGAGATCCGCAGCGTCGGCGAACCGCTCCCGACGGGGACGCCCTGCCCGTCCTTGCCGCACGTCCCCGGCCAGATGTCGAAGTCGGCGGCGATCGCGTCCACGTTCGACATCACCTCGATCGCCCGGCCGATCAGGTTCGCGCCGCGGATCGGTTTCGTCGCCTCGCCCCGCTCGATCAGATAGGCCTCCGCGCACCCGAACACGAAGTCGCCGGTGGCGGGGTTCGTCTGCCCGCCGGCGAGCGCGGTGACGAAGACGCCGCGCTCGGTGTCGGACAGGATCCGGTCGGGCGTGGACGAACCGTTCAGGATGTAGGTGTTCGTCATGCGCGGGATCGGTGGGTGAGCGTAGGACTGGCGACGCCCGTTCCCGCTCGAAGGCACGCCGTCCTTCTCGGCCCGGAGCCGGTCGTAGAGCCACCCGCGCAGCTCGCCCTCCTCGAACAGCACCGTCCGCTGCGCCGGCGTGCCCTCGTCGTCGAACGAGAACGAGCCCCACGCGTTCGGCACCGTGGCGTCGTCGACCCCGCTCAGGATCTCGGAGGCGAGCCGCTCCCCGATCCGGCCCCGGTACACGCTCGCCTCCTTGTCCACGATGTCCGCCTCGAGCGGATGCCCCACCGCCTCGTGGAAGAGCACGCCGCCCATCCCGGGTGCGAGCACCACCGAGGTCTCGCCCGCGGGGGCCGGCTCCGCGTCGAGCATCGTGATCGCTCGGCGCGCGGCGACCTCGGCGGTCGCCGACGGCGGGTTGGCCTCGATGAACTCTGCGCCGGCGAGCCCCGCCGGACCGTGGAACCCGGTCTGGATCGTGCCGTCGCGCCCCGCCACCGCCGACACGGTCAGCCGGACGCGTGGCCGGACCTCCTCGACCCACCGTCCGTCGCTGGTCGCGATCAGCAGGCGCTGGATCGAGTCGCCGTAGGTCGCGGTCACCTGGCGGATCTCGGCCCCGAGCGCGCGAGCCGCCTCGTCGGCCTCGCGGACCCACCCGACCTTGCGTTCGGTCGGGACCGAAGCGGCGTCGACGAGCGCCGGGTGCGTGACCGGCGGCTCGAGCGTGCGCAGGTCGACGACCGACCCCGGCCCGCCGTCACTCACCGAAGCGGCGGCGGCCTCGGCGGCGCGCAGGAGGGCCTCGCGGTCGAGGCGGTTCGAGTACGCGTACCCGAACGACCCGCCGTGCCCCACCCGAACGCCGGCGCCGCGATCGAGACCGGTGGTGACCTCCTCGACCTTGCCGTCGTCCAGGCGCACCGAGATGCCCAGGCGCTCCTCCACGTACAGCTCCGCGAACCCGCCGCCGCGGGCGCGAGCGGTGCGGAGGATCTCCGCGGCGAGATCGCGGTCGAGCACGGCGCGATGCTAGCAGCGGCGGGTCGAGCGACGGCCCCGTGATACCTTCCGGCGACCGAGCCTCACGGACGTCACGACGGGTGACGCCGGACCCCCTGCGGAGGATGGGATGAGGAACGCGCGACCGACCGGTTCGTTCGACGCGCAGGGGTAGCGCCACGGACCGCAGGGCGAACGGGACCGACGCGTTCCTGGTCGCGGCCCTCGCCCTAGTCCTGCTCGGGTGGTTCCTCTGGCCGTTCGCCGCGCGAGGCGCCGGGTTCCCGGTAGGTCCCGACGCGCCGGTCTACCTCTGGTGGTCCCGGCTCGCGGGCGCCGAGGGACTCTCGGTGATCGCTCACCGGCCCGGCGCGCCGGCGCTGTCACTCGTCCTGGAGGGAACCCTCGCGGTGTCGGTCGTCCAGGCGACCGCGGCGCTGGAAGTCGTCCTGGGCGTCGCGGTCGGCCTCGCGTCCGCGGCCCTGGTGCGCCGCCGGGCGGGCGCCGTCGGATCGGCGCTCGCGGGGCTGCTGGCAGGGACGTTCGCCGTCCACGTCGCGGCCGGGTATCTCGCGAACCTCGTCATGGCGGCGGCGTTCCTCGCGGCGTGCGCGCTGCTGGACGACCCCCGACGTCGGGCGGCCGTGCTCGCCGCGGTCGTGCTCGCGGGCGGTGGCCTCGCCCACCCGCAGTTCCTCCTGCTGTGCGTCGCGATCCTGTTGGTTGCGGCCGCCCTCGCGTGGCGCAGCGATCGGCGCGAGGCGCTCCGGATCGCGGGGACCGCCGTCGGCGGCGCCGCAGCGCTCGGGATCGGGTTGCTGGCCGTGCGGCCGGGAGCGTCACCGCTGGAGCTCGACACGTCGAAGGACGCGTTCCTGCGGCGGGCCGGCCTCACGTCCGAGCTCCGGAGCGCATACCTCGACCGCTTCGTCCACCGCTGGACCCGCTACGTGGAGTGGGTCTCGCTGCCGCTCGCCGCGATCGGCTTCACGGCACCGAACGGCAACGCCGGCCGCATCCTGCGCTCGTGGTTCGTCCTCACGTTCGTCGGCATGGCGTTCGCGCTCGTTACCGGGTGGCTCCCCGCGGATCGGTTCGTGACGTTCGGGTTCGCGATCCCGATCCTGGCAGCCCTCGGGCTCGTCCGCCTGTGGCGGCGGCTCGAACGGCGTCGACCGCTGGCCG
>CBRGMI010000058.1:0-10366 GCA_967797495.1 uncultured bacterium | reverse complement strand
TCCAGCAGGGCGGGACGCAGAGCGTGCTCGCCGCCGGCAACGCGACGGTCGGCCACGGTGCGTTCGTGGGGCTCGTCGCATCGCCGAAGGTCACCGTCGAGGAGGGCGCTCGCGTGATGCTCGGGACGCCGGGCGCGTTCGCGGCCGGTGCGGCAGTCGGGGCGCTCGTGGCGATGATCGCGGGCCGGCGTCGCCGGCGTTCGCGCTAAGGGGACTCGGCCTCGGCGAGCCGCCGAGCGAGGACGGGCAGCATCCGGACGGCTACGCGCGGCTCCCGCTGGAGGAGCTCCGACAGCGCCATGCGTGAGATCGCGAGACCCTTCACCGGGGTCGTCGCGCGGACCCGCGCCACGCGCGTGATCCCGTCGGCCAGCAACGGCAGCTCGCCGACGAACTCCCCCGGGCCGAGCTCGACCGGCCCCTGCGGCAGCTCCACCGTCACGGTTCCGTCGGTGACGATGAACATGCCCGAACCGGGCTGACCGCGCTCGATCAACACGAAGCCGGCGGGCACCTCGAACTCGGTGGCGAGATCGGCCACCCACGTCGTCTCGTCGTCGTCGAGCTCGGCGAACATCGGGACCTTCCGGACCAGCCCGACCGTGTCGCTCACAGACCCGCGCCCTCCTCACCCATCTCGCGTTCGACGATCATCGGCTCCGGCTCGTCCGACGCGGCCGGGATCATCACCGGCATCTTGCCACCCTGACGGTGCCGGCCGCCCGCTCGCGGAGCCGCCCGGCGAGCGCGCCAGATCGCCATGGTGCTCGAACCGAGTCCGAACACGGCCCCGGCAACCCACAGGACGCCCCCCACGAACGGGATCGCCGCGAGCGCGGCCAGCATCGCCCACCCGATGACGAACGCGAGCGTGCGGTTCCGCGGCTCGTGCCAGAGCACGCGGCCGAGCGCGAACGCGCTCCAAGCGACACCCACCGAATACAGGAGGAACAACGAGAGCAGGAGACCGAGCCCGAGGGGGAGCCACACCAGCGAGAAGACGCCGATCACGCCCGCGAGCGGGAGGGCCACGAACGCCGCGAATCCCCACCCGACCGAGGCCCACGGCGACCCGTGCGCCGCAGACGACACCGCGTCGGCCGCCTTCGGGCCGACGAGCAGGAGCAGCAGCCCCAGGGCGAGCACCGAGCTCCACACCGCCAGCCACGGCGCGAAGGCGCCGAGCGCCTCGATCGGCGCCCGGAACGTGAACGTCACGCCCTCGCGGACGTCGCCGTCCACGCGGGCGCCGGGCGCGGCGCTCACGGTCCCGTGCGCGAGCACGTCGCCCAGCACGCGCGAGCTCGGTCCGAGCGCGACCGAACCGCTCACGCTCACGACCGCGCCGCTGACCTGGCCGGTGACGTCGATCTGCCCATCGAGCACGACCACGTCGCCGCGGACGACCCCCGCGACCGTCGCCGTCCCGTGGAGGACGACGACCTCGCCGACCTCCTGCCCGCGCCGGACCTGCACGTCCCCCGACAGAACGATCTGGTCCCGCGGCTCGGCCGTTCTCGCCTCGGTCTGACCGAGAGCCGCGGTGGGGACGGCGACCCACAGGGCGAACAGGACGAGCGCGGATCCGGTGCGGGCGTGTTGCATCGCCGAGCATGCTACCGGCGGAGCCCGGCCCGGACGGGCCCTGTCGTGCGTTCGCGGTACGGTGGGGTCGTGAGCCTGGAGGGGTTCTCCCCCGCCGTCCGAGCGTGGTTCGAGAGCACGTTCGAGACGCCCACCGCCGCGCAGGCGCAAGGGTGGCCCGCGATCGCCGGCGGCCGGCACAGCCTGATCCTGGCTCCCACGGGCTCGGGCAAGACGCTCGCGGCGTTCCTGTGGGCGCTCGACCGCGTGATGACGGATCCGCCCCCGCCCACCGATCGCCGGTGCCGCGTCCTCTACATCTCGCCGCTGCGAGCGCTGGCGGTCGACATCGAGAAGAACCTGCGGACGCCGCTGGTCGGCATCGGGCTGGCGGCGGAGCGGCTCGGTGAGCACGTCCACGAGCCGCGCGTCGCGATGCGCACCGGCGACACCACCGCCGCCGAACGCCGTCGCATCCAGACGCGCCCGCCCGACGTCCTGATCACGACGCCCGAATCGCTCTACCTGATGCTCACCTCACAGGCGCGGGACGTGCTGCGGAGCGTCCGCTGGGTCATCGTCGACGAGATCCACGCGATGGCCGGCTCCAAGCGCGGCGCGCACCTCGCGCTGTCGCTCGAACGCCTCGAAGAGATCGCGCACGAGCCGCCACAGCGGATCGGCCTGTCCGCGACCCAGCGTCCGCTCGAGGAGATCGCGCGGTTCCTGGGCGGACAGACCTCGAGCGGCCCGCGTCCCGTGACGATCGTGGACGCCGGGCTCCGCAAGCCGATGGAGGTCGAGGTCGTCGTCCCGGTCGAGGACATGGCGGACCTCTCGGACGTCGCCGAGCCCCCGCAGCGGATGCCACCGATGCTCGGGCCCGCGACGCCGGGCACCGCTCCGCCCCGGGCGTCGATCTGGCCGGCGATCCATCCCCAGGTGCTCGAGCTGATCCGGGCCCACCGGTCGACGATCGTGTTCGTGAACGCACGACGGCTGGCGGAACGGCTGGCCGCCCGCCTGAACGAGCTGGCGGGCGAGGAGCTCGCCCGCGCCCACCACGGCTCGATCGCCCGCGAGCAGCGGCTGCAGATCGAGGACCAGCTCAAGCGGGGGACCCTGAAGGCGATCGTCGCGACGAGCTCGCTCGAGCTCGGGATCGACATGGGCGCGGTCGACCTCGTGATCCAGGTGGAGTCGCCGGGCTCGGTGGCGCGCGGGCTCCAGCGGATCGGACGCGCCGGCCATCAGGTGGGCGAACCGAGCCGCGGCAAGGTCTTCCCCAAGTTCCGGGGCGACCTGCTCGAGGCGACGGTCGTCGTGCAGCGGATGCTCCAGGGGGCGATCGAGGAGACGCACTACCCGCGGAACCCGCTCGACGTAGTAGCACAGCAGATCGTCGCGATGTGCGCGATGGACGAGTGGGACGTCGGGGATCTCGGCCGCGTGCTGCGGCGTGCGGCGAACTTCGAGGAGCTCTCGGACGACTTGCTCCGCAACGTCCTCGATCTGCTGGCGGGTCGCTACCCCTCCGACGAGTTCGCCGAGCTCCGGCCGCGGATCGTCTGGGATCGGCGGACGGACACGCTTCGGGGACGCGAGGGCGCCGGGAGGCTGGCGATCGCCTCCGGCGGGACGATCCCCGACCGAGGGCTCTTCGGCGTGTTCACGGTCGACGGTCGCCGCGTGGGCGAGCTCGACGAGGAGATGGTGTACGAGAGCCGGCGCGGCGAGGTGTTCATGCTCGGCGCGTCGTCGTGGCGGATCGAGGACATCACGCTCGACCGCGTCGTGGTCTCGCCGGCGCCGGGCGAGCCGGGCAAGATGCCGTTCTGGCACGGCGACAAGCCGGGGCGGCCGCTCGAGCTCGGACGCGCGATCGGCGTCGCTACCCGCGAGCTCTCGTCGTCGGAGCACGACGCGGCCGTCGGGCGTCTGCGGACCGAGTTCGGGTTGGACGAGCTCGCCGCCGAGAACCTCACGGCCTACCTGGACGACCAGCGGGAGGCGACCGGCGCGGTCCCCGACGACCGAACGATCGTGGTCGAACGGTTCCCCGACGAGATCGGCGACTGGCGCGTGTGCGTGCTGTCGCCGTTCGGCGAGCGGGTGCACGCGCCGTGGGCGATGGCGATCGAGGGCCGACTGGCCGAACGCTACGGACTCGACGTGCAGGTGCTATGGAGCGACGATGGCATCGCGATCCGCCTGCCCGAGTCCGAGGACCGGATCCCGGTCGAGGACCTGCTGTTCGATCCCGACGAGATCGAGGAGCTCGTGGTCGCCCGGCTCCCCGGGACCGCGCTGTTCACCACGACGTTCCGGGAGGCGGCCGCCCGGGCGCTCCTGCTCCCCCGCCGGACGCCGGGGCGGCGGACGCCGCTGTGGCAGCAGCGGCAGCGCGGCGCGGACCTGCTCGAGGTCGCCTCGCGTCACCCCACGTTCCCGATCCTGCTCGAGGCCACGCGGGAGGTCCTGCGCGACGTGTTCGACGTGCCCGGGCTGAGGGAGGTGCTCGGCGACGTCCGGGCGCGGCGCATCCACGTGGTCCCGGTCGACACGACGCGGTCGTCGCCGTTCGCGCAGTCCCTGCTGTTCCGCTGGGTCTCGGTCTACATGTACGAGGCGGACGCACCGATGGCCGAGCGCCGCGCCGCGGCGCTCTCGCTCGATCGGGAGCTGCTGCGCGAGCTCCTCGGTGCGGAGGACCTGCGCGAGCTGATCGACCCGGTCGCGCTCGCAGAGCTCGAGCTCGAGCTCCAGCACCTTGCCGAGGGCCGTCGCGCTCGCAACGCGGACGACGTGCACGACCTGCTCCGGCGGCTCGGACACCTGAGCGGCGAGGAGGTCTCGGCGCGCTCGAACGCGGACCCGTCCGGGTGGCTCGACGATCTCGAACGCGACGGGCGCGCGATCCGCTTGCGGGTCGCGGGGCAGGACCGGTTCGTCGCGATCGAGGACGCGGGGCGCTACCGGGACGCGCTCGGCGCGTCGCTCCCGCTCGGGGTCCCCGGCGTCTTCACGGAGGCGACGCCCGCGCCGCTCGAGGGGCTCGTCGCGCGGTTCGCTCGGACCCACGGGCCGTTCGGGAGCGCCGACGTGGCGGCGCGGTTCGGCATCGGCGAGGACCGGGTCGCCGGCGCCGTCGCATCGCTCGAGGCCCAGGGGCGGGTGGTCCGGGGCGAGTTCCGGCCCGGCGGTCTCGAACGCGAGTGGTGCGACGCCGACGTGCTGCGGTCGATCCGCCGGCGTTCGCTCGCCGCGCTGCGCAAGGAGGTCGAACCGGTCGAGGCGCCCGCGCTCGGGAGGTTCGGACCCGAGTGGCAGGCCGCCACGACCCCCCGGCACGGCCCGACCGCGCTCGTCGATGCGATCGCCCAGCTGCAGGGCGCCTCGATCCCGGCCTCGATCGTCGAGTCCGAAGTCCTTCGGTCACGCGTGCGCGGCTACCGCCCGGCCGATCTCGACGCGCTGTGCGCGAGCGGCGACGTCGTGTGGATGGGCGCCGGGGGGATCGGCGCCGACGACGGAAGGATCGCGCTCGGGTTCCGGGAGACGCTCCGGCTGGTCGCTCCGCCGCTCCCCGAGACCGCGCCGGAGGGCCAGGTCCACGACGCGATCCGCGATCACCTGCGCGAACGGGGCGCGTCCTTCTGGCCCGGGCTGCTCGCCGCCGCAGGCGTCCCCGACGAACGGATCGTGCTCGCCGCCCTGTGGGACCTGGTCTGGGCGGGCGAGGTCACGAACGACACGATCGCGCCGATGCGCGCGTTCCTGATCCGCCGCCCGGCGAAGGCCGCCCGCTCCGGCGCCAAGCCTCGGCCGGGAGCCCTCCGGCGCGCCGGGCCGCCCTCGGCGGCGGGGCGATGGTCGCTCGTCCGAACGCTGCTCGAGCCGGAGCCCTCTCCCACCGAGGCCGCGCACGCGCGAGCGATGCAGCTCCTCGAACGCCACGGCGTGCTCACGCGCGAGGCGGTCCTGGCCGAGGGCGCGCCGGGCGGGTTCACCGCCGTGTACGCGGTGCTGCGGGCGCTGGAGGAGTCGGGCAAGGTCCGCCGGGGCTACTTCGTCGACGGTCTCGGCGCGGCGCAGTTCGCGCTTCCGGGCGCGGTCGAACGGATCCGGGACCTCCGCGAGGCCCCGCGGGAGGCGACCGTCCTCACGCTGGCGGCGGCGGACCCGGCCCAGCCGTATGGTGCTGCGCTGCCCTGGCCACCAGGAGCCGGGCGGGGCATCGGACGCCCATCGCGGACCGCGGGCGCGTACGTCGTGCTCGTGGACGGAGAGCCAGCGGTCTTCCTGGAGCGCGGCGCCCGGACCCTGCTCACGTTCGCGGCGGGCGGGGACGGGGGGTGGATCGACGCCCTCGCCTCGCTGGTCAAGGACGGCCGGCTTCGGCGCATCGAGCTCTCGAAGATCGACGGCGAGCCCGTGGGCGGATCGGCGTTCGCCGAGGACCTCCGCGCGGCCGGGTTCGTCGACGGCTACCGGGGACTCGTCCTCCGAGGCTCGTAGGCACCTTTGCCCGGCGCGCTGAGATCACCCCGCCACCGGACTACGATCCCCTGCGATGAACACCGAGCCGGGCCGCCTGCCTGTGGGCGACGGCCCCGAGGCCGAGCTCGACCGCCTGCGGGCACTGCTCCGCGACCTCCCCGGCATCGTCTACATCGAGGACGCGGACCCTCGGATCGACGGTCCGGGGCCGTTCCTGTACGTCAGCCCCGGCGTGGAACGGATCCTGGGCTACACCGTGGAGGAGTGGCTGGCCGACCCCTCCGCGTGGGTCGAGCGCCTGCACCCCGACGACGTGCCGGCGATGCGTGCCGCCTACCAGGCCGTCGTCCCCACCGGCGCGCCCTACAGCGCCGACTACCGGATGTTCGCCAAGGACGGCCGGATCGTGTGGATCCACGACGAGGCCGTGCTGGTCCGCGACGAGGACGGCGCCCCGCTGACTTGGCAGGGCGTGATGCACGAGACGGTCGACCGCCCGGCTACGCTCGAACGGCTGCAGGAGGCGGAGCAGCGCTACCGGGCCCTCGTCGAACAGACGCCGGTCGTGACGTACATCGACCCACACCGGCCCGACCACACGAGCGCCTACTTCAGCCCGCAGGTCGAGGCCCTGCTCGGCTACACGCCGGACGAGCTGACCCGCGACATCCCGCTGTGGCCCGAGCTGGTGCACCCCGACGATCGCGAACGGATCCTCGGGGCGTCGATGCTCGCCGAGCAGACCAACGGCACGTACGACGTCGAGTACCGGATGATCGCGAAGGACGGCCGCCTTGTGTGGGTGCACGACCAGGCGGTGCTGATCCGAGACGATCAGGGCACGCCGAAGTTCTGGCAGGGCGCGTGGATCGACCTGACCGAGCAGAAGCGCGCGGCCGAGCTCGAACGGGCGCTCCAGGCCGAGCGCGAGGAGGCCGCCGAGCTCCGTGCGATCGACGAGCTCAAGACGACGTTCCTGCAGGCCGTCTCGCACGACCTGCGGACGCCGCTCGCCGCGATCCTCGGGCTCGCCGTGACCCTGGAGAGCCAGACGGACCTCGGGGCGGACGACGCGCACGATCTCGCATCGCGCATCTCGATGAACGCTCGCAAGCTCGACCGGATCGTCTCGGACCTGCTGGACCTCGACCGGATCTCGCGCGGGATCCTCGAGCCGAACCTGCGCGCCACCGATCTCGATGAGCTCGTCCGGCGCGTCGTGACCGAATCCGACCTGCTCGCCGAACACCCGACGGAGCTTGACCTCGAACCGGTGACGATCGAGGCGGACGCCGGCAAGATCGAGCGCATCTTCGAGAACCTGCTATCCAACGCCGCTCGCCACACCCCCGCGGGTTCGAAGATCTGGATCCGCGTCGGCCCCGAGGCGGGCGGCGCGTTACTGGTCGTCGAGGACGACGGCCCCGGAGTGCCACCCGAGCACCGCGAGGACATCTTCCAGCCGTTCGGCCAGGGCGCCGGCGCGCCCGAGCACTCCCCCGGCGTCGGGATCGGCCTTGCCGTCGTCTCCCGCTTCGCCGAGCTCCACGGCGGCCGCGCGTGGGTGGAGGAGCGGGAAGGCGGCGGGGCGTCGTTCAAGGTGTTCCTGCCCGGCAAGCGTTCGCGCGGCGCTTGAGGCCCTCAGGCGCGCGTGAGCCTGGAGCCGACGTGCCACCGGAGCTCGACGCCCTCCATCGCCATCTGCAGCTCGAACGAGAGCTCGTCGCCTCGACGCTCGATGCTGCGGCGGAGCTCGGTGACGGGGCTGGCCGTGGGCGCGAGCGAGACGGCGGTCGACGAGAGCTCGATCACGCCGTCGTCCACGGTCCCGACCGCGACCTCGGTGACACCGATCGGGTGGGCGAGCAGGAGCTCGACGATGCCGGGGCCCGCGGGCCGAAGGAACCCGCGTTCGAAATGGATCGGCGAACCGTCGTCGATCGACCAGGAGCGCTGCGCATACAACAGGAACGGGTCGCCGACGAACTCGAACGTCATTTCCTCGGCGTAGTCGAACCGCTCGCCGGGCGGCCAGACCCCCTCCCCCGTACCGCTCCAGTCGCCGAGCAGGAACGCCAGCTCGGCCAGATCCTCGTGGAGTTGGGACGGCGTTGCCATCGGGCGGCTCGCCGAGCCCGACGTGTCCGGGTGTCGCGCCTGCATCGAGCCCGACGCTACCACGCGCCCGCCGTCGGATCGGGTTGGTAGCGTGTCGCTCATGCCGACCATCGCGCGCTTCAACGTCACGCCCGTCAAGTCCACCGGGCTGCACCATCCCGAACGGATCCGGCTGGGCGAAGGAGGTGCGGCGGGCGACCGCCGGTTCTTCCTCGTGGACGCGTTCGGCAAGCGGTTCTCCGGCGCGACCAAGGCCGCGATCCTGCCGATCCGAGCCACCTACGACGAGACCACCGACACGCTCGAGCTCCGGCTCCCGAACGGCATCGTCGTGTCCGGCGCGGCGGAGCCCGACGGCGAGGCGCTCGAGGTCGACTTCTACGGTCGCCAGGTGGCCGCGCACGTCGTCGGCGGCGACTTCAGTGAGGCGCTGAGCGCCTACGCCGGCCACGAGGTGCGGCTCGCGCGCCCCGATCGCCCCGGCGAGGCGATCGACGTCCGGCCGGTCACGCTGGTGTCGCTCGAATCCGTGGCCGAGCTCGCGCGCAAGGGCGAGCACGAGGGCACGCTCGACCCGGGCCGGTTCCGGATGACGATCGAGATCGAGGGGGTCTCGGCGCCGCACGAGGAGGATGGGTGGGCGGGGCGGCGGGTCCGCGTGGGCGGCGCGGTGATCCGCGTCGACGAACCGGTCCCCCGATGCGTCGTGACGACGCTCGACCCGGCCACCGGCCTCCGCGACTTCCCGACGCTCAAGGTCATCCGCGACTACAGGGGCATCAACGCGGATCGGCAGCTCGAGTTCGGCGTCTACGCGGACGTGGTCGAGCCGGGTGAGGTCTCGGTGGGCGACCTTGTCGAGCCCCTCCCGTGACGCGAGCTGACCGACAGACTCGAACTCGTCCGCGTTCGAGCGGCTACACCCACGCGTGGCAGACGATCGCTCCCTGCCACAGCTTCGTCGTGACGGGCGGGCCGGTCCCGGTCCGCGCACGCACCTGGGCCGAGAGCCGGTGCCGGAGCTGCGTCGGCCGGTCGACGATCTCGACGCGTTCGAAACCGGCGGCCCGAAGCATCCCGACGACCGCGGCGGGGTTGGGGCCCCACCAGTTGGTGGGATCGCGGTTGGCCTCCGAGCCCTCGTAGAACGCCATCGCGGGCCTGGGCCACCAGGTCATGTCGACGAACGTGCTCATGATCAGGCGTTCCCGCGTCACGCTCCGCACCTTCTCGAGGGCGAGCATCGGATGCTTCATGTGGTACAGGATCCCGAGCATCAGGACCACGTCGAACGTGCCGACGGTCTCGGGCGACAGGTCGAGCACGTCGATCTCGCGGTCCTCGACCCTCGAGCCCAGCGCCCGGCGCGCCAGCTCGAACCCGTCCTTGGTCCCCCACCCGCCGCCACCCCAACAGAAGGAATCGGTGGCGAGGACGCGCTCGGCGCCGCGGCGCTCGGCCTCGAACGAGAAGAACCCATCCCAGGCACCAACGTCGAGGACATGCTTCCCCCCGAGGTCCTCGGGCAGATGGATCTTCGGCAGGCGGAGGGAGCTGTCGTCGACCCCCGGCGTGACGATGCCGTCCCCGAGCGGGATCGAGTGATACCAGTTGACCTTGGCGATCTCGGTCTGGAGTTCCTCGGTCTCCACGGCCAGCTCCGATGCCTCCGGTGGGCCCATGAACGCCACAGTATGACGGGTGGCGGAGGGCCAGCGACCCGGGGGTGCGCTCCTCCCGTGGGGAAGCGTGTGCCCTCCGATGCGAACCGAGCCGACCCCAAGCTGGGCGTTTTGCTGGTGGATGCGCAAGGCCTGGAGGGCAAGTGGGACCGCTTTCGCGCCAGACCTCCATCGGTGGCAAGCATCCCGCGAGCATTGAGCTCGCTGCTGAGCTACGCGGGCGGCGTGTCTTGACCGGGCGGCGTATCGAAGGGCGATCCGTCGCCGTTGCCCGGCGGCGTGTCTTGACCGGGGGGCGTGTCGAAGGGCGATCCGTCGCCGTTGCCGGGCGGCGTGTCTTGACCGGGCGGCGTGCCGAAGGGCGGCCCGTTGCCGTTGCCGGGCGGCGTGTCGTGGCCGGGCGGCGAGTCGAAGGGCGACCCGTTGCCGTCGTCGCCCTGCTCGTCGTCGCCCTGCTCGTCGTCGCCCTGCTCGTCGTCGCC
>CBRGMI010000057.1:0-10564 GCA_967797495.1 uncultured bacterium | reverse complement strand
TCACGTGATCGACGCCGAGGGCCTCGCGGTCGCGCCCGGATTCATCAACATGATGAGCTGGTCGAACGAGTCGTTGATCGAGGACGGCGCCTCGCAGAGCGAGATCCGCCAGGGCGTCACGCTCGAAGTCATGGGCGAGGGCTGGTCCATGGGGCCCCTCACCGACGAGATGAAGGCCGAGGTCGAGCGCAGGGGGACAGGCAATCCGCTCGTCGACTATGCCGTCGAGTGGACCACTCTCGGCCAATACCTCGGCTGGCTCGAGCGTCGAGGCGTCTCGCCGAACGTGGCCTCGTTCGTGGGCGCCTCGACGGTTCGGATCCACGCGATGGGCTATGAGGCCCGACCCGCCACCGAGGAGGAACTCGGCCGGATGCGCGAGCTCGTCCGCCAGGCGATGGCCGAAGGCGCACTCGGCGTCGCGTCGGCCCTGATCTATCCGCCGGCGACCTCCTCGACCACGCAGGAGCTCGTGGCGCTCGCCGCGGTCGCGGCGGAGTTCGGTGGGATGTACGCCTCGCACATCCGGAGCGAGGGTGCGGCCTTGATCGAAGCGGTGATGGAGCTGCTCGAGATCGCTCGGCTCGCCAACGTCCGAGCCGAGATCTATCACCTCAAGGCGAGCGGACGAACCAACTGGCCGAAGCTGGACGGAGCGATCGAGATGATCGAAGCCGCGCGCGCGAGGGGGCACGCCGTCACGGCCGACGCCTATCCATACACGTTCTCGGGCACCGGGCTCGATGCGTGCATCCCGCCGTGGGCCCACGAGGGCGGGTTCGACGAGCTGCTCACCCGACTGAGGGATCCGGAGACGCGGGCTCGGATCCTCGAGGGGATGCGTTCCTCCTCTTCGGAGTGGGAGAACCCGTTCCTCGAGACCGCGCCGGACGCCATCGTCGTGACCGGGTTCCGTCAAGACGCTCTTCGGCATCTGACGGGCATGACCCTCGCCGAGGTGGCGTCGCTCCGAGGAACGACACCGGAAGAGACGGTACTGGATCTCCTCATGGAGGACGACAACAACGTCGCGGCCCTGTACTTCGCGATGTCGGAAGATGATGTGCGGAAGGTCCTTTCGCTCCCGTGGGTCAGCTTCTGCTCGGATGAGGAGTCGCAGGCCCCCGAGGGGATCTTCCTGAAGGCCGACCCGCATCCGAGGGCGTACGGCGCTTTCGCACGCGTCCTCGGCACCTACGTGCGCGACCAACGGATCCTCCCGCTCGAGGAGGCGATCCGACGGATGACGAGCCTGCCCGCCGCGAACCTCCGGCTGGACGGCCGGGGGAGGCTGCGCGAGGGAGCCTACGCCGACGTGGTCGTGTTCGATCCCGTCGAGGTTCGGGACCTCGCCACCCCGGATGACCCGCACCGATATTCCACCGGGGTTCGACACGTCCTGGTGAACGGTACGCCCGTCATCTCCGAAGGGGAGCACACCGGCGCGAGGCCCGGCCGTTTCGTGCGTGGCCGCGGGGCCTTTGCGTCATAGGTAAGGGGCGTTGGGGGCCGGCCGGCGTTCGGTCAACCGACCACGCGAACGCCGTCCTTGTAGACGGATCGGATCCGCTCGGAGATGTCGTCGAACACGAGCGGGTCGCCGTCCACGACCACCACATCCGCGCGCTTGCCCGGCGCGAGCGTGCCGAGCTCATCCAGCAGGCCCATCAGGTCGGCCGCGCTGGACGTCGCAGCAACGAGGGCCTGCTCCGGTGTGAACCCGTTCTCGGCCATGAGCGTCAGCTCGCGGAGGTTCGTGCCGTGCGGCGCCACGGGGCAGTCGGTCCCCATCGCGACCCTCACGCCCGCCTCCGCGGCGATGCGGAACGCGTCGAGCTCGGGACGTCCGAGCTCACGCAGCTTCTCGCGGACGAGCTCGGGGACCTTGGGATCTCCTGCCAGTGCCTCGGTCGTGTCGCCGGAGGTGAGCGTGGGGACGAGCCACGTGTTGCGCTCCACCATCATCTCGGCGCTCTCTCGGTCGAGGTACGTGCCGTGCTCGATCGAGCGAACCCCAGCGCGCACCGCTCGCTTGATCCCCTCCACCCCGTGCGCGTGTGACATCACCCACCGTCCAAGGTCCGCCGCCGCGGCGACGATGGCATCCACCTCTTCCTGCGAGTAGTGAGGTCGAGAGGGATCGTCGAAGGGTGAAAGGAACCCGCCGGTGGAGGAGATCTTGATGACGTCCGCGCCGGCTCGCACCATCTCGCGCACCTTCCGAGCGACGCCCTCGACACCGTCGCAGACCGCGTCTGGCATGCCGGGGTACGACACGCCCCACACCGACAGCCCTCCGCTCGGCATCCAGCCGTCGCTATGCCCTCCAGTCATGCTGAGCGCGTTCACGGAGATCTGCATGCGCGGTCCCACCAGGATCCCGTCCTCCACCGCACGTTTGAGGCCGAGGTCCGCTCCGGCCGCGTCGCGGATGGTCGTGATCCCCAACGCGAGCGTTCGACGCAGGTTCTCCGCGATCAGGAAGAATCGGTACGAGAAGGGCCGGTGCATGACCTCGAGCTCGTCGAAGTCCTCGTAGCGTTCGGCGATATGGACGTGGCAGTCGAACAGCCCCGGCAGAAGGGTCGCTCCTGCCACGTCGACGGATTCGTCCCCGTCGAGTCCCGGCCCCACGTCGACGATCCGGCCGTCCTCGAACGACACATCGGCGTCTTCGATCGGCGCCCCCGTGCCGTCGAACACGCGACCGCCCGACAAGACGACCCGGATGCTCTCCTCCTCGTTTCGTGTCCGCCATCGCCGAGCGTCCTCGAGAGGATAGCGGACCGTTCGAGGCGGTGACCGCCGTTTACGTGATCGAGCGCACCGTGGCACCGGTCAGGTTTCCAGGTCGACGCCACGTAGTCGTCGTCAGCGCGAAGAGAGAGCCAGCTCGTCGAGACGATCGCACATCAGCCGCTCGAGCTCGGCCGGATACTCGGATCCGTTGGCTCGAGCAACGCGAGGAGCGCGCTCCCTGAAGAAGTCCACGATGTCCGAGACGGCTCGAAGCATGGCGTCCCGCTCCATCGGACAGAAGGTGGGCTGCAGCGCCGCGAGGTCTGCTGCCGGGACCGCCCTCTTGAGCTTCTCATACGCTTCCTCCTGAAACTCGACGCCGTTGCCGATCCGCACGAGGTTCACGCAGTAGCGACGCAGCGCTTCGAGCTGGCCGTATGCCCACCAGAGGTCGGACCGTCCGAACGCCGCGAGGAAGTGCGAGAGGTCGTGCCAGAACCAGTTCAGGACTTGGCGGAGATGTTCGCGCTGCTCATCGGGATCCGGCGGTACGAATGGGAACTCCCTGCCAACCAGGATGCCGCGCTTGTCGATGAGCGCATCGAATGACCCCACGTCGACCTCATCGAGCGCGCCCTCGCGCCCGAAGAAGATCTCGCACGCGGTGCCATCCGCCAGGATGCAGAACGCGAACCCGTCAAGTCCGAAGTCCTCGATGAAGAGAAGATCACCGAGTTGACCGATGAAGGCACGCCGCCCGGCGAGGATGCTCTCGAAGGCTTCGTCCGTCGTGATCACGCCGAGATCGAGGTCTGAGTACTCGTCCGCTTCTCCCCTGGCGTGGGATCCCCTGAGGAATGCGGCGACGATCCGGCCGTCGGCCGAACAGGCGTCGACGAAGCGAGCGACTACGACGCCATGGTCAGGTGGCGGTCCGGGTTCGGTCATACTCACGCTGGCAGCTTGGCAGGACCGGTTCGGGAGCGCCAGGTTGTCCTCAACTCGGGGGGGTTAGGTGTCCGGTCGCCACTCGTACCGTGCGTCGGGCATCCGCTCCTCGTTGCCGGCCCCCTCCGTACGCTCGACGAGGCTGAGCCCACGCCGTTCATAGAAGCGCCGGGCCTGCGCGTTCTGCTGGAACACCCAGAGCGAGAACCCACCCCGCATGCGCTCCTTCGCCCGCTCGAGCAGCGCGCCTCCAACGCCGCGGCCTTGGGAATCCGGACGCACATACAGGTGCTCAAGGCTGTCCCCGTGGGCCAGCGCAACGAAGCCGACGACCCTGCCGTTCTCCTCCGCGACGAGCACCTCCTGCTCCGCCATGACCTTGTTCGCGATGAAGTCGATCGTCTCCTCGCTGGTGTGGAGCTTCGGCAAGAAGGTGAGGGTGTCGAACGATGCGATGAACACCTCAGCGACGGCGTCTGCATCCTCTGGTCGTGCGGGGCGGATCAGCATGTCGTCGCTCACGCGAACACTATTGCCGATCCGAGGGAAGGTGGGTCGCTCCTTGATCCAACGACGTGGCCACGCTCGTGTGGGTACGGAGGTGCTCCCTACGCGTGACTCGTGCGAGACTGCGGCGAGCGGGTGACGAGGATGACCCTCCGAGACGGCGATGAGATGGCCGAGGGAGAATGACCGAGGGATACGACATCGCGATCGTGGGTGGGGGCCACAACGGGCTGACCGCCGCGTTCTACCTCGCGCGCGCCGGCCTGCGGACGATCGTCCTCGAGCGTCGCGAGATCGTCGGCGGCGCATGCGTGACCGAGGAGATCGCGCCGGGCGTTCGCGCGTCGACGACCTCCTACATCGCGAGCATGCTGCGCCCCGAGATCGTCGCCGACCTCGGCCTGGCCGAACGCGGGCTGCGGATGGTCCCGTGCGAGCCCGGGGTCCAGGTCGTGTTCGAGGACGCCCGGGTGCTGCCGTGGTGGTCGACGCACGAACGCACGGCGGAGGAGATCCGGCGGATCTCGGCCCGCGACGCGGACGCGTTCGGCCGCGTGACCGAACGGCTGCACGAGCTCGCCCGCTCGCTCCAGCCGTTCTTCCTCGAGGAGCCGCCGAACCTGTACGCGACCGGCTGGAGCAAGCTGCGCGAGGGGCGGCGACTGTTCCGCCGGTTCCGTCACCTGTCGGGCGAACAGCTCTCGGATCTGGTGCGGTTCGCGACCGGCTCGCTCGGCGAGTTCGTCGAACGCCACTTCGAGTCCGACGAGGTGCGACGCCTGTACCTCGCGAACAACGTCTACGGGATGCACGCGCCGCCCTACCGGCCGGGGACGGCGATCGGTTTGCTCTTCCACATGCTCTCCGGCGGAGAGCACCACATCCAGGGCTTCAACGGTCACGTGATCGGCGGGATGGGTTCGATCACGCAGGCGATGGCCTCGGCCTTCCGCGATGCCGGCGGCGAGATCCGCGCGGGCTCCGAGGTCGCGCGGATCGACGTCCGCGACGGCCGGGCGACGGGGGTGACGCTCGAGGACGGAACCGAGATCCCGGCCCGCACCGTGCTCTCGAACGCGGACCCGAAGCGCACCTTCCTCGGCCTGGTCGAGAAGTCGCAGCTCTCCGAGGACTTCCGTGCCGACGTCGAGGCGATCGCGATGGCGGGTCCGTGCGCGAAGGTGAACTTCGCCCTGAGCGAGGAGCCCCGCTGGAACGGTATGCCCGAGGACGCAGGCCCGAACCAGCGTTCGCTCGCGACGCTCGTGCCGACGCTCGAAGGCGCGCAACGGATGTACGACCTGCACAGGTGGGGCGAGATCCCCGACGAGCTCTGGGTGGACTGCGTCACCTCCTCGAACGTGGACGACACGCTCGCGCCGGCCGGCACGCACGTGATGACGGCATTCGTGCAGTACGTCCCGTTCGCGCTGCGGTCGGGCACCTGGGACGAACGGCGTGATGAGCTGGGACGCAAGGTCGTCGAGACGATCTCCCGATACTCCGGCAACGTGGCGACGTCGATCCGCGCGATGCAGATCGTCACCCCCCTCGACCTGGAACGCACCTACGGGCTCACCGAGGGCAACATCTTCCACGGCGACCTGAACGTGGAGCAGCTCTTCTTCATGCGCCCGCTGCCCGCGTGGTCGCGGTACCGGACGCCGATCGACGGGCTGTACCTGTGCGGGGCCGGCACGCACCCGGGTGGCGGCGTGACCGGGGCGCCCGGCTACGTCTCCTCGCGCGCGGTGTTGAAGGACCTCAAGCGGCGGCGGTCGTGACGCTCGAGATCCCCTGCCCGAACTGCGGCGCCCGCCCGCACACGGAGTTCGCGTTCGGCGGCGAGGATCGCCCGCATGCCGCGCCCGACCCGGCGGCCGAGTTCGAGCGGTTCTTCTTCCCGGCCAACGTCGAGGGTACGCAGCGCGAGCGCTGGTACCACGCGCTCGGCTGCCGGAGCTGGTTCGTCGTCACCCGCGACACCCGGACCGACCGGATCGGATGACGCCGGGCCCGTTGCGGTTCGAGGGGCGCGAGGTCCCGGTGCTCGACGGCGACACGGTCGCCTCGGCGCTGTTCCGTGCGGGAGTTCGAACGTTCTCGCGCTCGCTGAAGGGCCACCGCCGCCGAGGACTGTACTGCGGGACCGGCGAGTGTCCGAGCTGCACCCTCACGGTCGACGACGTCCCGGGCGTGCGGTCGTGCGTCACCCCCGCCGCCGGCGGCATGCGCGTCGAACGCGGCAGGGGCTGGCCCTCCGCCGAGCACGACCTCCTGCACGTCGCGGATCTCGCGCACGCGCTGATGCCGGTCGGGTTCTATCTGAAGACGTTCATCCGACCCCGGTTCGCGTGGCGGATGGCCGAGCGCGTGATCCGGCGCGCGACGGGTTCGGGGCGGCTGCCCCTCGATGCACCCGCCGCGCGCGCGGTCGCCCGGTACGCCCGGTGCGACACGATCGTGGTCGGCGCCGGCATCGCAGGGCTGACCGCCGCGCTCGAGGCCGCCGAGGGTGGCGAACACGTCTTCCTGTGCGATGAGTTCGCGATCGGTTCACGGCTCGCGCCGGGTCCGACGCTGGACGCGGTCCGGGCGCTCGAGACGCGTGCACGGGCGACCCCGGCGATCGAGATCCTCGAGCGGCATGCGGCGCTCGGCCTGTACGACGGGCCGACCGTCCCCCTGTCGACCTCGGACGAGCTCGTGCAGGTGCGCGCCGACCGCGTGGTGGTCGCGACCGGGGCCACCGAGTCCCACCAGCTCTTCCCCGGCAACGACCTCCCGGGGGTGTGGCTCGGTCGGGCCGCCTCGGCGATGGCGGCGCTGCACGGCGTCCCTCCGGGCCGGCGCGTAGTCGTCGTCGCATCGACGACCGAGGGCATGGAGCATCTGCGGGCGCTCGTCGCGGCGGGGACCCGGGTCGTCGCCGCGCTCGTGCCGGCGGCCTTCGTGGACCAGGTGCCGCACGAGGCCGAGGCGATCGTGGACGGCGAGCTCGTCGAGGCGCGCGGGCACGGCACACTGCGCTCGGTGATCGTGCGCGAGCTCGGCGAACGGCGCCGGATCGCGTGCGACGCGCTGGTGCTCTCGACGGGTCTGCAACCGCGCGACGAGCTCGCTCGGATGGCGGTGGGCGAACCGGTGCGACTCGCGGGGGACGCGGCGCTGGAGGCCGACGAACCCGCGCTCGGTGGCGGCTACCTGTGCCTGTGCGAGGACGTCGCGCTGCACGACGCCGAGCAGGCGTGGGCCGAGGGCTTCCGCTCGGCCGAGATCCTCAAGCGCTACACGACCGCGACGATGGGGCCGTGCAGGGGCGCGATGTGCGGCCACGCGCTGGCGTGCTTCGCTCGCAGCCGCGCCGACGCGGCCGACCTCCGTTCGGGCGCGCGGACCACCGCCCGGCCACCCCTTCGGCCGGTCGCCCTCCAGACGCTCGCGGCGCCGGTCCACGAGGTGATCGAGAGGCGGACCGGCCTGCACGACATCCACGTCGCGGTGGGCGCCGCGCTCGGATGGTCGAGCGGGTGGAAGCGCCCGATCTCCTACGGGGACCCGGCCGACGAGTACCGCGCGGTGCGCGAGCGGGTCGGCCTGATGG
Organism: uncultured bacterium; assembly: GCA_967797495.1. GTDB lineage: Bacteria > Actinomycetota > UBA4738 > UBA4738 > HRBIN12 > DASSJM01. The sequence continues at coordinate 2,766 of CBRGMI010000057.1, read as the reverse complement.
ACGTCGGGACGCTGGGCCGGTTCCTGATCGCCGGGCGCGACGCGACGACGCTCGCCGGCGCCGTCTTCGCCGGCCGGGTCGACGATCTCGCACCGAGACGCTCGCGCTACGTGCTCGCGCTCGACGAGGGCGGGTACGTGGTCGACGACGGGCTCCTCTGCGCGCTCGAGGACGGCTCGTACCTGCTCACGTCGACCTCCGGAGGCGCCGAACGCATGGACGCCCGCCTTCGCGAGTGGGCCGAACGGCTCGGTCTCCACGTCCACGTGCTCGACCGGACCTCGGAGCTCGGGGCGATCCTGGTGGCCGGTCCCCGCGCGCGCGACCTGGTGGGCGCACTGACCGAAGATCCGATCGACGCCGAGACGCTTCCGTACCCGGGCCATCGCGACTTGACGGTCGCGGGCGTCCCGTGCCGGGCGATCCGGAGCGGCTTCGTCGGCGAGCTGGCCTTCGAGCTGCACCACCCGCGCTCGAACGGCCCGAAGCTGTGGACCTCGCTGCAGCAGGCGGGACGGGACTTGGGGGTCTCGCCGTTCGGGCTCGAGGCGCTCGAGCTGCTCCGTTTGGAGAAGGGACACGTCTATCTCGGTCAGGACACCCTGCCCGACGACACGCCGGCCAAGCTCGGGCTCGCCCGGGCCGTCGACATGACCAAGCCATGGTTCGTCGGCAAGGCCGCGCTCGAACGCCTGGCCCATCTGCCGCCCACCCGAAGGCTCGCCGGGCTGGTCCTCGAGGGCGCGGCGGACGGCGCCGGGCTCCGGGGCGCGCCGCTCACGGTCGGCGCCGCCGTCGTCGGTCGCGTCACGTCGGCCGCTCGTTCGCCCGTGCTGGATCGAGCGATCGGGCTGGGGTGGATCCGGCGAGGCCGGGACGGGTTCCCCGACGAGCTCCGAGCGGGGAACGCGGTCGTCCGGGTCGTGCCGACCCCGTTCTACGACCGCGAGGGGACGAGGGTCCGTGGCTGAGCTCCGCACCTGGGCGCCGACGGTGACGAGCGTGCTCGCCTCGGCCGAGGCGTGCGACCGGGTGGGCGACCTCCCCGGCGCCGTCCGCGTCTCGCCCGGCGAGATCGCGCTGGTCGGCGACGTCTCGGAGGCGGCCGTTGCGGCGGCCGTCGTGCGGCTGGATGCGGACGCCGTCGTGCTCGACGTCTCGGACGGCTGGGGCGCGCACTCGCTCGACGGGCCGGGGTCGCGCGAGGCCTTCGCGCGCCTGTCCGAGCTCGAGCTCCCGATCGCGGGATCCCTGGTCGGGGAGGTCGCCGGCGTGGGCGTGCGGATCCTCGTCGACCGGGACCGGATCGATCTGCTCGTGCCCTCGATGGTCTCTGCGCACGTGCGCGAGCGCATCGAGACCGACTGCGCGGAGCTGCTGCGATGACCGGTCTGCTGCGGACGGTCCGGTTCCTCGAGCGGCACGAGCTCCGGCCCGGCTACGACGTGGTGATCGTCGGGGGCGGCGTGAACGGCCTCTCGCTCGCGTACCACCTTGCGGAGGTCCACGGCATCCGCGACGTCGCCGTCCTGGAACGCTCCTACCTGGGCTCGGGAGCATCGGGGCGCAACACGCAGGTGCTGCGCGCCAACTACAACACGCCCGAGACCGTCCCCCTCTACGAGGCGAGCCTGCGGATGTACCGAACGCTCTCCCAGGAGCTCGACTTCAACGTCCTGTTCACCGACCAGGGCGAGCTCGACCTGTGCCACACGCCGGATTCGCTCCAGGTCGAACGCGAGAAGTCCCTGCTCAATCGGGCGCTCGGCGTCCAGACCGACATCCTCACCCCCGAGGAGGCCCTCAAAGTGTGCCCGCTCGTCGACCTCACCGGCGGCGGCGAGCTGCCCGTCGTCGGGGCGTCGTACCACCCGCCCGGCGCGTTCGCGCGGCACGATGCGGTCGTGTGGGGGTACGCCGCCGCGGCGCAGCGACGGGGGGTGGCGGTGCACGAGGGCGTCGCCGTCACCGGAATCGACGTCCGCGACGGCCGATGCGTCGGCGTGCGGACGGACGCGGGACCGATCAAGGCCGGCCACGTCGTCTCCGCGGTCGCCGGACACACGAGCGTCGTCGCGGCCATGGCGGGCGTGCGCGTCCCGATCTCGACCTACGCGCTCCAGGCGTTCGTGACCGAGCCGTACCGTCCCGTGCTCCGCGGCCTGGTCTCCTCGATGGACCTGTACGTGTACGTCTCACAGACCGCGCGCGGCGAGCTGTTGGTCGGGGCCGAGGTCCTTCCGTATCCGACGTACTCGACCCGATCCACGTTCGGGTTCCTGTGCGAGGCGGCCAAGCGCACGATCCAGATCCTCCCGTTCTGCAGGACCGCGCGGGCGATGCGGCAGTGGACGGGCCTGTGCGACATGACCCCGGACTCCTCCCCGATCCTCGGAGCCACCGAGGTGGAGCGGTTCTGGCTGATGGCGGGCATGGGCACGTGGGGCTTCAAGGGGGCGCCGATCTTCGGCAGGACGATGGCCGAGCTGATCGCAACGGGCCGGACGCCCGAGCTGATCGCTCCGTTCGCCGCGACGCGGTTCCGCGAGGACCGGATGGTGCCCGACGCCTCCTCGGCGGGGACGCACTGAGCCGCCCGAGCTAGACGGTCTCGCCCGCTCCCGTCGCGTCGGCGGTCTCGCGCTCCACGGCGTCTGCCGGGCGGTCGGTCTTGCCCGGTTCGCCCGGTTCGCCCGGTTCGCCCGGTTCGCCCGGTTCGCCCGGTTCGCCGGGTTCGCCCGGTTCGCCCTTGAGGACGCCGAGGAT
>CBRGMI010000056.1:0-10566 GCA_967797495.1 uncultured bacterium | reverse complement strand
AGAGCTTGACGATCTCGATCGCCTGCCCGGCGGCCCCGGCGATCGCGATCACCGAAAGGTCGTCCGCCGCGAAGACCTTCTCCATCTTCTCGTCGGCGATCGTGAAGCCCTCGGTCGCCCGCCTGTCCCCACCGAACACGACCCCGGTCGCGAACTTCAGCGCCACGACGGTCGTCCCGTGCGGGGACGCGACGTCCGGGGTGGTGCCGGTGGCGGTCGGCAGGGTCTCGGGGCGGCTTCGCCGCACGAGATCGACGAAGCTCGGGTTCGCGCCGATCGGACCGCCCGAGGGTTCGGGCGGGAACAGCGGACCCTCGGTCATTCGCCGCCCTTCTGGACGTACGATTTGACGAACTCCTCGGCGTTCTCCTCGAGGACGGAGTCGATCTCGTCCAGGATGTCGTCCATCTCCTCCTTGAGCTTCTCGCCCTTGGAGGCGGAGGTCACCTGGCCGGCCTCGTCGTCCGAGCCGCCGCCGGAACGCTTCTGGGTCTTCTTCTGCTCCTGCTCTTGAGGCACCGCCGAGCTCCTTCCCCTGAACGACCGATTCTATCCGGACTCCGCGACAGCACCATCACCGCGCGGGCGAAGGGTCTCGAGCTCTCCCGACGCCCGGCCGAGCAGGGAGCAGCTCGGATCCGCCCTGCGCGCGAGGTCGATCCATCGCGCGGCCTGACCGAACCGCCAGCGGCGCGCATCCCGATCGCCCGGACGCACGCCTGCAGCGCCTTGACTCCCGGGGGTCGCGGAAGGCTAGGAGCGGAGCATCTCGACGAGCGCCGCCGCGTCGGCGGCCTCTTCGAAGAGCCGGTCGACGTGCTCCCTGGTGCCTCGGAGCGGCTCGCGCATCGGCACGCGCTGCAGTGCCTCGGCGCCCGTGTCGAAGATGATCGAATCCCACGAGGCCGCGGCGATCGCGTCGGGATAGCGCGAGATGCAGCGCCCCCGGAAATAGGCCCTCGTGTCGTCGGGTGGCTCCATGATCGCCCGCTCGACGTCCTCGTCGGCGACGAGTCGCTCGACCTGACCCGTCGCGACCAGCCGGTGGTACAACCCCTTGTCACGACGCACGTCGTGGTATTGCAGGTCGATCAGCCGCAGCTTGGCGTCCGACCACTCGAGCCCGCCCCGCTCGCGGTAGCCGTCGAGCAGCCGGTATTTCGCCACCCAGTCCAGCTCGCGGGAGAGCTGCATCGGGTCGTCCTCGAGCCCGGTCAGCACCGCCTCCCACCGCTCGAGCACCTCGAGGTTGTCCTCCGTCGTGTCCTCCTGCTCGACGTACTTCCGCGCGCGCTCGAGATACTCCCACTGCATCTGCACCGCCGTGAGCCTGCGGCCATCGGCCAGTCGGACGAGCGCCGTGCACGTGAGGTCCCGGGACACGTCGTGGAGCGACGGCACCGGCGTCGCCAGCGTGAGGTCGGGGACGTCGCCGTCCTCGATCAGCTTCAACACGAGCGACGTCGTCCCGAGCTTCAACAGCGTCGCGACCTCGCACAGGTTCGCGTCGCCGACGATCACATGCAGGCGGCGGTACTTCTCCGGGTCGGCGTGCGGCTCGTCGCGGGTGTTGATGATCGGACGCTTCAGGGTGGTCTCCAGGCCGACCTCGGCCTCGAAGAAGTCCGCGCGCTGCGTGACCTGGAAGCGGTCCCGAGACCGCTCGTCCCACGAAGCCTCCCCGCCGAGCTTCCCGGCCCCGCAGAAGATCTGCCGGCTCACGAAGAACGGCGTGAGCCCCGCGACCAGGTTCGCGAACGGCGCCTGCCGGTCGACCAGGTAGTTCTCGTGCGTCCCGTACGAGTTGCCCTTGCCGTCGCTGTTGTTCTTGTAGACCGCGAGCCGCTGCGCACCGGGCATCGTGCGGCGGACCTCGTCCAGGGAGCGCTCGAGCACGCGCTCCCCCGCCTTGTCGTGGATCACGAGCTCGCGCGGCGTCACGCACTCGGGTGTCGAGTACTCGGGGTGGGCGTGGTCGACGTAGTAACGGGCGCCGTTGGGCAGGATCACGTTCGCCAGACCCAGATCCTCCTCGGAGGGCTCCCGCAGCTGGACCGGCTCGAACCCGCGCGCGTCGCGGAGCGGGGACTCCTGTTCGTAGTCCCAGCGGATCCGCCGGAGCGCGCCCGCGTACGTGCTGATCAGCAGCGAGGACGAGATCACCGGGTTGAACTCGGGAGACGCGACGGCGGAGATCCCGTACTCGGTCTCGGTGCCGATGACCTTGGGGATGGCCATCCGGCGACCTTACAGGTACTGGCCGGCGCTGACTCGCTCGACCTGCCTGCCCTCGCCGTCCCCGTCGCCGAGCAGGGTTCGCACGTAGACGATGCGCTCGCCCTTCTTGCCCGAGATCCGGGCCCAGTCGTCGGGGTTCGTGGTGTTCGGCAGGTCCTCGTTCTCCTTGAATTCGTCGCGGATCGCGTGGGACAGGTCCTCGGCCTTGATCCCCTTCTCCCCCGTGGACAGGAAGCGCTTGATCGCCTCCTTCTTGGCGCGACGCACGATGTTCTCGATCATCGCGCCCGAGTTGAAGTCCTTGAAGTACAGGATCTCCTTGTCGCCGCTCGCGTAGGTGACCTCGAGGAACCGGTTGTCCTCGGCCTCCGAGTACATCCGGTCGACCGTCGACTGGATCATCCGCGTGGTCGTCACCTTCACGTCGCCGCTCGCGCGGGCGACGTCCTCGGGGTGGATCGGCACGTTCGGGTTCAGGTACTTGGCCATGATGTCGGCCGCCTGTGCGGCGTCCGGGCGCTCGATCTTGATCTTCACGTCCAGCCGCCCCGGCCGCAGGATCGCAGGGTCGATCAGGTCCTCGCGGTTCGAGGCGCCGATCACGATGACGTTCTTCAGCGTCTCGACGCCATCGAGCTCGGACAGGAGCTGCGGCACGATCGTCGACTCGACGTCGCTCGAGATCCCGGTGCCGCGGGTCCGGAAGATCGAGTCCATCTCGTCGAAGAAGACGATGACGGGCAGCCCCTCCTCGCTCCGCTCCTTGGCCCGCTGGAAGATCTGGCGGATCTGACGCTCGGTCTCGCCGACGTACTTGTTGAGAAGCTCGGGCCCCTTGATGTTCAGGAAGTACGAGTGCGCGTCCTGGCGCCCGGTCCGCTCGCGCACCTTGTCGGCGAGCGACTTGGCGACGGCCTTGGCGATCAGCGTCTTGCCACACCCGGGAGGCCCGTAGAGCAGGACGCCCTTCGGCGCCTCGAGCTGGTGCTCCTGGAACAGCTCGGCGTACAGGAAGGGGAGCTCGACGGCGTCGCGGATCGCCTCGATCTGACCCTCGAGCCCGCCGATGTCCTCGTAGGACACGTCGGGGATCTCCTCGAGGACGAGCTCCTCGACCTCCTCCTTGGGCAGCTTCTCGAGCACGACGTTGGACCTCGGGTCGATCAGCAGCGGATCCCCGGCGCGGATCTGCTCGTCGAGCAGCGCGGTGCCCAGCGTGGCCACCAGCTCCTCGTCGCCGCGTCCGACCACGATCACGCGGTCCTCGCCCAACCGGTCCTTGACCTTGACCACCTCGCCCGCCCGGTCGGGCAGCAGCACCTCGACCACGTTGAGCGCCTCGTTGAGGATCACCTCGGCGCCCTTGCGCAGGCGGTCGGTCTCGACGTCCGGTGACACGTTCACGCGCATCTTGCGGCCGGCGGTGAACACGTCGACCGAGCCGTCGTCGTTGGCGCCGAGATACACCCCGAACGACGCCGGCGGCTGGCTGAGCTTCTCGACCTCCTCACGGAGCCCCTCGATCCGCTCCTTCTCGGCCTGCAGGGTGCCGGCGAGCTTCTCGTTCTGCGAGAGCGCGCGCGAGAGATCCGAACGCGCCTCGAGGAGCTTGTCCTCGAGCAGCTTGACCTGGCGGGGGGCGTTCGTGAGCCGGCGGCGGAGGAGGGAGACCTCGTCCTCGAGGAAGCGGACCTGCGTTTGGAGCTCGTGGACCTGCTTCTCGAACTGTTCCTGCTGCTCGCGTGGATCGGGCTCCGGCATCTGCTTCACCTCCCGCCGGTGCGGAAGCATACCTCCGGTCTTCGCCGCGACCGACGAAGACGGGGGAGGTCTCTTGGCCTATGCATACGGTCTTCGGCCCGTATGCCGCTTGACCTGAGCCCTTTTCAGACGCGACGGGCCAGCGTGATGAACCCGGTGTGCGCCACCATCCGCTGATCCGGTCGCACGCTCCGAAGGGTCACGTGCCACGAGCGATGCAGCACCTCGAAGGTCTCCAGGTGTTCGTAGGCGTTGCGCTCCATGGCGAGCACGAGCTGTTGCACCTGGTTCGTCGTCGGCAGGTACCCGCAGAAGATGGCGCCCGGGGGCAGGACGGTCGAGAGCGGCTCGAGCGTCTGCCACGGCTCCGGGAGGTCCAGGATCGCGCGATCGAACGTCTCGCCGCTCGCCCCGACGTCGCGGACGTCGCCCTCGCGGAGCTCGAGCCAGTCGGGCGCCTTCCCGAAGAAGGACTCGATGTTGCGCGCGGCGCCCGTCTGGAACTCGTGCCGCAGGTCGTAGGAGACCACCCGGCCCTCGGGCCCGGTGGCCCGGCACAGGGCGAGCGTGAGCGACCCCGAACCCGTCCCGGCCTCCAGGACGCGTGCGCCGGGGAAGACGTCGGCCCCGATCAGGATCGCGCCGATGTCCTTGGGGTAGACAAGCTGGGCGCCCCTCGGCATCTTCAGCACGAAGTCGGCCAGCCGCGGCCGGAACGCCCGGAACGCCATCCCGGTCGCCGAGTGCACGAGGGTCCCCTCGGGCGACCCGATCAGCAGGTCGTGCGGTAGCCCGCCGCCGTGGGAGTGCCAGGTCTCGCCGGTCTGGAGCGTGAGCAGGTACCGACGGTCGCGCTGGTCCACCAGCAGGATCTTCTCCCCCGCCTCGAACGGTCCGTTCATCGACGGAGCGTCCCGTAGATCTCGACCGGCATGACCTCGTCGGACAACGCCTCGGCGGTCTCGCGATCGTCCGGCGGCCCCCCCGGCGAGCCTCGTTCGTCCCGCGGCCCCTCGAGCCGCTCGCCCAGGACCTGGGCCCTCGCGCGGCAGAACGCGCAGAACCTGCCCGTCGTCGGCTGACCACAGCGCTCGCACCCGACCAGCTGGACCTCGTCCTGCGTCGCGAACAGCGGCGCCGCCCGATCGAGGTATCCAAGGAAGAACTGGGCCTTGGTCCCCGGCGACGTGGATTCGAGCTGGTTCATCGCCTCCTTGTAGCGGAGCTGCGTGTTGCCGCCGACGAGCGGGCACTCCTCCACGACGTAGTCGATCCCCCGCAGGAACGCGAACGCCGCGGTCTCGAGCTCCGAGAGCCGGTACAGCGGCTTGACCTTGCGCGCGAATCCCTCCTCCGCCGGCAAAACGGGCGACTGGCGCGCGATGTAGTCCGTCTGCCACCGCAGGGTGTTGCCGAGCAGGGTGGCGGCCTCGTCGTCGAGGTTGTGCCCGGTCGCTATCACGTCGTACCCGCCCTCGCGCGCGGCCCGATTGAAGACGTAGCGCTTGGAAAGCCCGCAGACCGCGCAGGTCGACCGGGATCCCTTCCTGCCGGCGGTCGGCACGTCGAACCCGTAGTCGCGCGCCAGGTCGACCTCCACCACGTGCGCATCGCGTTCGCGTGCGAAGGCCCGAGCGACCTCGTGCGACCGCTCCGAGTACTCGCCGATCCCGAGGCCCAGGTACAGCCCGTCGGCCCGGTAGCCGAGCTCGAGCAGGACGTCCCACAGCGCGAGCGAGTCCTTGCCGCCCGAGACCGCGACCAGGATCCTGTCCGTGGGCTCGAACATGTCGTGCTTCTCGATCGCGCGCCTGACCTGCTCGCGTACGTGGCGCAGGAAGCAGGCGGCGCAGAACGCCGCGTTGTGCCTCCGGATCTCGACGACGGCTGGCGCCTTGCAGCGCCGGCACTTCATCCGGTTCCCGGCGCCGCCGCTGATCACCGGGCGGATCTCGATCACATCGTTCTCGTCGACCCGGTCCTCGCGCGTGAGCAGCTCGCGCTCGCGGATCACGAGCACGGTGTCCGGGTTGATGCCGAGCTCGCCGAGGACGCCGTGGATCTTCCGGCCGCCGGCGAGCTCGACCTCCCGGTCGGGGTTGCGGAGCCTCACCTTCACGCAGGTCAGGCTAGCGCACCCGCCCGCGCAGGAGCCGCCAAGCTCGGATCAGGCGGTCGGGACCGGGTTCACGCCAAGCGTGACCGTGACCTCGTCCTGGGAGCCGTCGGCGTGGACGATCCCCACGCTGACCTGGTCGCCCGGCCGATGCGAACGGATCAGCCCGCCGAGCTGTTCGGAGTCGGTCACCGTCCGCCCGTCGAACCGCACGATGGTGTCGCCCACGACGATCCCCGCGTCGTCGGCGGGACCGCCGCCCACGACGTCAACGATCACGGCGCCCCGATCCACGGGCGGAGAGAACTGGAACTGGACCTGCGGATCGGAGGCCGGCCCGGAGCTGATCCCCATGAACGCAACGGGCTGTGACGGGTGCTCGGCGGCCTGGAAGATCGTCGGCTTGACCGAATCGATCTGGATCGCGAACCCGATGTTCTCGGCCTGGTTCGCACCCGCCGAGTTGATCCCGACGACCTGCCCGTCCATGTTGAGCAGCGGTCCACCGGAGTTCCCGGGGTTGATGGCCGCATCGGTCTGGATCACGTGGTCGTACACGCGGGTCTGGTCGGCGCCACACTCCGAGACCGGACATCCCGTGTCCTGGACGTCGATCTGCCTCGTCAGCGAGGAGACGATCCCCGCGGTCACCGAGGGGCCGCCTTCGAGGCCGAGGGCGTATCCGACCGCCACGACGCGCTGCCCGAGCTGCAGGGCATCCGAGTCGCCAAGCGTCACGGTCGGCAGGTCGTTGGCATCGATGTCCAGGACCGCCAGGTCGGCCCCCACGTCGCCCCCGATCACACGGGCGTCGTACTCGACGGGGTGGTCCGCCGACGTCAGAACCGTGACCTTCGAGGCGTTCTCGACCACGTGGTAGTTCGTCACGATGATGCCGTCCGAGCGCACGACGAACCCCGTGCCCTCTCCCTGACCGGCGCCGGTGTCGACGACGACGTTCACGACCGCCGGCAGGACACTCTTCACGACGTTCACGACGGCATCCCTGCCGCTCGAGAGGACCGGCTTCGCGGAGGGGAAGTTCGCCGCCGGAGAGCCGTTCGTCTGGGGTGGCGTGGTGACGGAGTCGGTGCTTCCGGTGGTGCACGCGGACAGCGCCAGCGCCGCTACGGCGCCGAGCGCGAGGAGGGCACGCCTCATGGTCATGGCTCCAGTCTGTCGGGTTCAGCGGGCATTCGACACACGGCACCCCCACGTTCACCGATGCGTCTGAACGTTTGCCTGAGAGTCTCGAACGGGCTGCTGCGTTCGCTCGATCGCTACGCGATCGTCACATCCGACGGGGTCGGGCGCGGGAGCAGCCCGGCACCCTCGACCACCCTCGGGATCGCCTCCTCGTGGTTGATCGTCATCAGGTGGATCCCCGAGATGCCGGGGATCGCTCGCACCGCCTCGACGATCTCGAGCGCTATCCGGATGCCTTCTTCCTTCTGCGCCCCGGGCGGGACCGACTCCATACGCTCGATCACCCCGTCGGGCACATCCACGCCGGGTACCTGGTCGCGCAGGTAGCGGGTTCCCGACGCCGAGCTCGGCACGAACACGCCCGCGAGCACCCACACGTGGTCGAGCAGCCCGAGCTCGCCGCACCGCGACATGAACAGCCGCAGCTTCTCCAGGTTGAAGCAGATCTGCGTCTGGATGAACTCCGCACCGGCCTCGATCTTCGTGCCAAGGCGCATCGGCCGGAACTCGAGCGGCGGCGCGAACGGGTTCTCGACCGCGCCGATCAGGAAGCTCGGCGCGTCGGTCAGGGCCCGGCCAGACAGGTAGGTGCCGTGGTCGCGCATGATGGTGGCCATCCTGATCAGCTGGACGGAATCGAGGTCGTAGATCGGCTTGGTCTCGGGATGGTCGCCGGCGCCGACGTCGTCGCCGGTCATGCACACGACGTTGCGAACCCCCAACGCGGCCGCCCCCAGCAGATCGGCCTGCAGGGCAAGCCGGTTCCGGTCCCGGCAGACCAGCTGCATCACGGGTTCGACCCCCAGGTCCAGGAGCAGCCGCGCCGCGGCGATCGCCGCGATGTGCGCGTGGGCGGCGCTGTTGTCCGTGCAGTTCACGGCGTCGACCTTCCCACGGAGGGTCCCGGCGAGCCCGGTGACGCGCGCCGGGTCGGCCGAGTCGCTCGTCTGGAGCTCGGCCGTGACGACGAACTCGCCGGCCTGCAGCAGACGGTGCAGGTGGCTCCTCGGAACCTCCCCCGTCATGGGATGGGTCTCACGACCCGGATCCGTGCGCGGATCGGGACCAGCCCTCCGGCACGTGCCGATCGCGCCCCGTCACCAGGTTCTCCCACGACGACGTCCCCTGCAGGCGCCAGTCGACCGGCGGCTCCACGTGTTGGATATGGTCGCGCCAGAGCGGCAGGCGCCGCGAGCCCTCCCAGGCGGAGACCCAGACACACTTCATCTCGGGCAACACCTCGCAGCTCCCGTCCTGCAGCGTGCCGCCGCAGGGGCCGTTCCGCAGGTTCTTGGGGCAGCGCATCGGGCACGACAGCCCCGTCGAGTGCAGGATGCACTGCCCGCACATGCGACAGTCCCACACGGTCTCCTTCGTGACGCGTTCGACGAGCAGGAGGGCCCGATGGAACCCCTTCGCCGGGGGTGAGGTCTGCGGCGGCCTCCGGTCGACCCTGGTCTCCTTCATCCGAGGCTCCTCGGTCGGTCCGGTGGTCTACCCGCGCAGGGAGGCGGCCGGGACCTCCTTGCGAGCATCGATGAACGGGATCGCGGCGGTCGTGACCGAGATCGGCCCGTGCTCGGACTCCACGTCGAGGCCGGTTCCCGGCCCGGCGAGGTCGATCGGGACCCACGCGTACCCGATGTTCTTCTCCAGTCGGGGCGACCAGACGGCATCGGTGACCCGGCCGACCTGCTCGCCGTCCCGAACCACGGGCCAGAACCAGGAGAGCTCGGCCTTGAGCTCGTCGCCCGACCACTCGATCCCAACGAGCTTTCGATCCACGCCCCTGGCCTTGAGGGCCTCGAGCGCCGCCTTGCCCATGTAGTCCTGCGGCTGGTCCTCGACCAGGTGCTCCAGGCCCATCAGGTGCAGCGGCGTGTCCTCGTGGGTCATGTCCGAGTTGTAGTTCATGATCCCGGCCTCGATGCGGCGCGCCTCGACGGGCGCTACAGGCCGGATCCCGAACTCCTCGCCCGCCGCGAAGACCGCGTCCCACAGGTCGTCGCCCCGGCCGGGGTCGAGCAGGTTGATCTCGAACCCCTGGACCGCGGTCCACCCCGTCCGGCTGATCAGCACCGGGATGTCGCCGACGTCGAACCAGTCGCACCAGTAGTACTTGAGGTCGAGCACGGCGGGACCGACGAGCTTCTCGAGCGTCCTCGCGGCCTTCGCTCCCTGGACCTGCATCGGGTACGCGTGGGGGTACGAGACCTCGACGTCGAGGTTCGACCGCGCGGCCGCGCCGAGCGCGTACAGCCCGGCGTCCGAGTCCGCGAGCTGCATCCACCATCGATCCTCGCCGACGTGGAGCAGCACAGGATCGTTGAGGATCCCACCGTCGGGGGCGGTCACGATCATGTACTTGCCCTGCTTGACGGCGCACCTCGTCAGGTCCCTGCAGGTGAGCGAGTCGACGAAGCGATCGGCGTCCGGGCCCGAAATCTCGACCGTGCGTTCGACCGCCACGTCCCACACGGTGACGTCGTTCAGCAGGGCCCAGTACTCGACCACGGGGTCGTCGAAGTACGCCGGTAGGAGCATGTGGTTGTAGACGTCGTAGGCGGTGCAGCCCGCGCGCCGCGTCGCCTCGAAGAACGGGGATCGCCGGTACCAAGGTCCGAAGTAGATCGTCGCGCTCTGCTCGAGCATCTCCTGCCGTTCGTTCACCATGCGGGCACGACCCCCTTCGATCCCGCGGCGGGCGCCTCGGGACTTTGAATCTTCGTTCAATCAACGCTCGGCCGCAAGCCCGGCACCGACCGCGGGCGGCGGTGTCCGGCTGAACGGCGCTTCAGTTTGGAGGCGAGAGCCTCAGGAGACCGGGATCTGCTTGCTCGGGTCGACGAACGGCATCTCGACCACGGTCGCCGAGCGCGGACCCCACTCGGTGTGGACGGTGACGCGCTCGCCGAGCGACGAGCGCCCGACCGGCAGCCACGCGAACCCGAGGTTGCGCTCCAGCCGGGGCGAGTAGATCGCGGAGGTCACCCTGCCGATCTCCTCTCCCCCATCCACGATGGGCCACTTCAGGTTGTTGAGCTCGGGGAAGGGGTCGCCGTCCAGCTCCACGCCGTTGATCCTGCGGCGCACCCCATGCTCCTTGATCGTGCGCAGCGCTCGCATCGAGATACAGGCGTCGTCCGAGAGGTCCCAGTCCACCAGGCGCTCGAGTCCCATCTCCAGCGGATCGTTCTCGTAGGTCATGTCGGCGCCCCAGTTGAAGATCGCGCCCTCGATCCGGC
>CBRGMI010000055.1:0-10750 GCA_967797495.1 uncultured bacterium | reverse complement strand
TCGGTGCCGAAGAAGTCGTTGTAGTTGTAGGTGATGACGTCCCCGATGACGAAGAACGTCTGGCCGAGCGCGAACAGATACCAGGCGGCTTGGGCGTTCGGTTTCCACATGCGGACCGCGAGGACGATCGCGATCGGCGATGAGAGCGAGATCACGTTGAAGACCCATCCCTGTCGAAGGTGCGGCAGGAACAGGAAACCGAGCAGCGCGGCGATGCCGCCGACCAGGTACAGGAGCCAGGCCCGGGACTTCATCTCTGCCTCAGATATCGGTGGGCCGAACGGGCGACCTTAGAGCCGCCCCGGAAGTTCCCGAAGACGGAAAGGGCCCCTGACCAGCGGAGATGGGCGCCAGGGGTCCCTCGAGGCCCCCGAACCCCGTGTTCCCACTCGCCTCGATCCTCGTGCCCACGAGGACCCCGCTCCGCTCGATGTCGCGCATCCCCGGCAGGAACAGGAAGGACAGGGTGATCGCCCCGCCCAGCAGGGCGGCTCCGACAAGCGTCTCCTGGGCGCCGAACACCACGGCGACCGGACCGGTGAACGCGTAGGAGACCGGCACGAGCGCGATCGAGATGAACCAGTCGAAGCTCGAGACACGCCCGAGCAGCCGCGCGGGCACAAGGCGCCCCTTGGTCGTCGCCCAGACGATCGTCCCCGCGCCCTCGAGCGCATTGAACGCGAAGCAGGCCGCCATCGCCTGCCACGGGAACCGCGCGAGACCATATCCGGCGATCGCGAGCGTCGAGACCGTCCACACGACGTAGATGAACGTCACGTTCCTGCGCGGCATCTCCCGGTTGCCCATCACGATCGCCGAGGTCATGGCCCCGATCCCCCCGACGGCGAAGATCAGACCGAGGTCCGCGGCCGACCCGTGCATGTCGTTACGGACGACGAACGGGAGCAGCACCTCCGACGGTCCCCAGAAGATCAGGTAGCCGAGCGTCGCCGCGAGGAAGGTGCCCCACAGCCATACCTGCGAGCGGACGAACGCGAACCCCTCGCGGATGTCGGCGATCGCCGACCCATGGGGCGCGTCGGAGGTCGCTCGGCGGGCATGGATGAGCGCCACGCAGGAGATCGAGAAGGCGAACGTGCAGGCGTCCACGACGAAGGCGGCCCCGGCGCCACCCGTCGCCACGATCCACCCGCCCAGCGCCGGTCCGAGCATCCGCAAGGCCGCGGGTCGAACGAGCTGGTCGAGCGAGTTCGCCGAGTTCAGCTCGGCGTCCGGGACGAGCCCGGGAACGATCGCATCGAACGCCGGACCGAAGAACGCCGTCCCGGCGCCGAACAGACCCGAGAGCACGAACATGTGCCAGAGCTCGAGCCCGCCCGAGAGCGCCAGGGCGCCCATCGCACCGACCGCCACCGCGCGCAGCAGGTCGGCGGCGATCATCACCTTCCGCCGGTCGAACCGATCGGAGACGACGCCCCCCGCCAGGAGGAACACGACGTGCGGGACCGTCATCGCGACGCCGATCATGGACAAAGCGCTCGGCGTGTTCGAGAGCTCGTACGCCTGCCAGGCGAGCGCCACGTAGAAGATCCCGTCGCCGAACAGGGAGGCCGTCATCCCCGTCCAGAGCATCCGGAAGTCGCGATGGCGCAGCGGCGTGAGGATCCGCAATCGCCGATCGATGAATGTGCGACCGTCCCGGTCCTCGCTCATCCTCTCAGCCGGCTTGGTAGGTGGTCCGCAGGGTGGACCGAAGGAGGTCGCGTGCCGCGATCGCCTCCCGGGTCGTGGCGAGCGCCGGGCGCTCGGAGAGCGATTCCTCCAGGTCGTCGAGCGCGACGCGCAGGCAGCCGCGCAGCCGTTCGACGCCGCCGTTCACCGCCTGGTGGACCCCGCGCGAGTACTCGAGGAAGGCGCGCGACCGTTCGCCCGCGCAGAGCAGGGCCAGGGCGAGGTCGAAACGTACCGCGATCCAACGACCATCTCGGCGGAGGGCCTCACGGAGCGTCGCCACCGCGTCCTCGTAGCGGCCGAGCCGGAGCTCGCACCATCCGACGAGCTCCCACAGATCTTCCTCCGTTTCGTAGCGCTGACGCCCTTCCTCCACGACCTCCACGCAGAGCCGATCGGCCTCACGTTCGTAGCCCATGCGCCGGAGCACGTTCGAGAGCCCCTCCTTGGCCCACATCGCCGATGGGTCGAGCGTGAGCGCGGCCTCGTAGGCCAGCCGCGCCTCGCCGAGCCGGTCGGGACCGAGGTTCTCGAGCGCCCAGCCGCGGGCCGTGAACGCGGCGGGGTTGTGCGGTTCGGCCTCGAGCGCGGCCTCCAGCTCCTCGAGCGCGGCCGCGTACTCGCCCGCGTCGGACAGCGCCTCGGCGCGGCCGAGCCCGTGTGCGACGGGACCCTTGGCCACCGCCTACCCCCTCGCCTCTCGGGCGCGGAGCATCAGACGCCGGTGCTGTTCGTGCTGGAGCTCGAACCGCTCGCTGATCTCACCGAGCACCTCGCACAGGAGGTCGATCTGGTCGTCCGTGTTCGCCGCGGTGATCTGGATGCGAAAGCCCGTCTCGTCCTTCGGGACCAGGGGGTACGCCGCCATCGTCACGTAGACGCCGCGGTCGAACAGGTAGCGGCCGACCACGTCGATATCGTCGCGATGCGCCAGGGGGATCTCGATGAGCGGGAACCCGGACTCGTTGGGCGTGTAGATGTCGAGCTGGTGCAGACGCTCCACGACCTTCCGGGTCTTGCGGTAGATCTCGTGGCGGTACAGGTCGCCCCGGGCGTCGTTCACCGCGAGACCGGCGATCGCCGTCGCGAGCGAGGCGATCGGCGATGGTCCCGAGTACAGGTACGGCGGGGCCGCCACCTTGAGCACGTCCTTGAGGCGCGTCGGCAGCGCGAGGAAGGACAGCAGCGAGCTGTACGCCTTGCTGAACCCCGCGACCAGGACGATGTTGTCGTAGGTCTCCCCCTGATGACGGACGACGCCGTTGCCGCGCAGGCCCCACTCGCAGAGCTCGTCGGGCGAGCGCTCCCCGAGCACGCCGAACCCGTGGGCGTCGTCGACGTACAGGAGCGCGTCGTGCTCTCGGGCGATGCGCGCGAACTCCTTGACGTCGGGGGCGTTCCCGGTCATCGAGTTCACCCCGTCGACCGCGATCACGCGGGGCGTCGTCCTCGAGGCCTTGACGACCTTCTCGAGGTGCTCGGCGTCGTTGTGGCGGAAGCGCCGGATCGTGGCCCCGTGCCCGCGGGCGGCGCTCGCGCCGTCGTACATCGTCTTGTGCGCCCTGCCGTCGAGGAAGATCACGCCGCTGCCGGCCAGGACAGGGATCACGGACATGTGGATGTGGGTGATCGTCGGAAGGAGCAGCGTGTCCTCGGACCCGACCAGCGCCGTGGTGGTCGCCTCGAGCTGTTCGTACAGGACGGGGCTGCCGAGCAGCCGGGACCAGGACGGGTGGGTCCCCCACTTCGCGAGGTACTCGGGAACCGCGTCGATGACCTCCTGGTCGAGGTCGAGGCCTAGGTAGTTGCAGGAGGCGAAGTCCGCGAGCCAGTGGTCGCCGATCCGGATCCGGCGCCCCTCCTGCTCGTCGATGACCGCGTCGATCATCGGATGGGACGACTTCAGGCGCGCCAGATCCTCCACGGTGGCCATCCACCGCTCCAGCCACCCGTCGCTCTCGCGTCGCAGCGGCTTGTCCGCCAGAGGCGCTGGGACCAGGACGTCGCCTGCCCGTCGCCGGGGAGGGCCGTTTCGGGGACGGCCGTCATCGGCCGCGTCGAGGTGCTCGGGCTTGGACATCGCCCTGATGGCATCGACCCCTGCGAAGGGACGCTTGAGAGCGTTGGGCGAGGGCCGCTCGCCGAGCGGGTCAGGGCCGGGTGACCGACGGGAGCCGGGCGGGCCTGGCCCGCTCGTAGGCATCGATCGCGTCAGCGTTGCGCAGCGTGAGGTCGATGTCGTCGAGCCCCTCGAGCATGCGCCAGCGGGTGTAGGGGTCGATCTCGAAGGTCTCGTGCACGGCCGGCGCGCTCACCCGCAGGGAGTGCAGGTCGACCGTGATCTCGGTCGTGGGGTCGTCGAGCACCGCGTCCATCAGCGCCCGGACGGACTCCTGCGCGAGCTCGACGGGCAGGACGCCGATCTTGGAGCAATTGGTACGGAAGATGTCCGCGAAGGAGGGCGCGATCACCGTTCGGAACCCGGCGTCCTCGAGCGCCCACACGGCGTGCTCGCGGCTGGAGCCGCTCCCGAAGTTCGGGCCGGCGAGCAGGATCGTCGCGCCGGCGAACTCGGGGCGGTTCAGGACGAAGCGGGGGTCCTTGCGCCACTCGGCGAACAGGAACGGCCCGAACCCCGACCGCTCGATCCGGCGCAGGTACCGGGCCGGCACGATCTGGTCCGTGTCGACGTCCGAGCGATCGAGCGGCAACGCCCGTCCGGTGTGCTCCGTGAAGGGCCTCATGCGTCGAGGTCCTCCGGCGCGGCGAAGCGACCCAGGACCGCGGTCGCGGCCGCCACGGCCGGGCTGACCAGGTGGGTCCGGCCGCCCTTGCCCTGACGACCTTCGAAGTTCCGGTTGCTCGTGGAAGCGCACCGTTCGCCCGGCGACAGCTGATCCGGGTTCATGCCCAGACACATCGAGCAGCCGGCGTCCCGCCACTCGAAACCGGCGGCCGTGAAGACGGTGTCGAGCCCCTCCCGTTCGGCCTGGCGCTTCACGAGCATCGAGCCCGGCACCACCATCGCGCGCAGGCCCTCGTGGACCTTTCGTCCGTCCAGGACGCGCGCCGCCTCGCGGAGATCCTCGATCCTCGAGTTGGTGCACGAGCCGATGAAGATCGTGTCGGGCCGGATGTCGCGGATCGGGGTGCCCGGGCGCAGGTCCATGTACGCGAGGGCGCGCTCGGCGGCCTCGTCGGCAGGCTCGGGGACGACGTCGTCGATCGTAACGGTCTGTCCGGGGTTGGTCCCCCACGACACGTGCGGCCGCAGGTCCGCCGCGTCCAGCGCCACCTCCCTGTCGAAGGTGGCTCCGTCGTCGGTCGGCAGCGATCGCCAGTCCTCGAGCGCCTCGTCCCACTGCGAGCCCGTCGGGGCGTTCGGGCGGCCCTCGAGGTAGGCGAAGGTGGTCTCGTCGGGAGCGACCATGCCCGCGCGAGCGCCGGCCTCGATCGACATGTTGCAAACCGTCATCCGGCCCTCCATCGAGAGTGAGCGGATTGCCGACCCGCGGTACTCCACGACGTGACCCACGCCTCCGTCGGTCCCGATCATGGCGATGATCCCGAGGATCACGTCCTTGGCCGACACCCCGTCCGGCAGCTCGCCCTCGACCGTGACCGCCATCGTCTTCGGTGTTCGTTGCGGCAGCGTCTGCGTCGCCAGGACGTGCTCGACCTCGCTCGTACCGATACCGATCGCGAGCGCCCCGAACGCGCCGTGCGTGCTCGTGTGCGAGTCGCCGCACACGATCATCAGCCCCGGTTGCGTGAGCCCCATCTGCGGGCCGATCACGTGGACGATCCCTTGCCCGAGATCCCCGGTCGGGAACAGCGTGATGCCGGCCTGGATGCAGTTGCGTTCGAGCGCCTCCATCTGCGTGCGGCTCACCGGGTCCACGGGCCCCGCGGCCGTCGGGACGTTGTGATCCATCGTCGCGACGGTGAGGTCGGGGCGCCGGACGGTGCGACCCGCGAGCCGAAGCCCCTCGAAGGCCTGCGGGCTCGTCACCTCGTGCACGAGGTGGAGGTCGACGTACAGGAGGTCGGGTTCGCCGTCGGCCCGGTGGACGACGTGGCGCTCCCAGACCTTCTCGGCCAGCGTGCTCGGCGTGCGCATGGTTTCGATGGTACAGGCCGCCCCGGCGGCACCCGACCTAACCGCTCCGGTCGGGGAGCAGGACGCGGAACGAGGAGCCGCCGCCCTCGCGTGCCTGCACCCAGGCTCGGCCGCCGTGCATCTCGGCGAACCGCGCGACGAGCGACAGGCCGATCCCGGACCCGGGCTTGTGCACCGAATCGGGGCCGCGGTAGAAGGTCTCGAAGATCTTGTCGCGGAGCTCGGCCGGGACCCCAGGGCCGTCGTCCTCGACCGCGATCACGGCGGCGTCGCCCTCACGCCAGCAGCGGGTCCAGATCCTCGTCCCGACCGGCGTGTGCAGGTCGGCGTTCGCGAGGAGGTTCTCGAGGATGCGCTCGACCTTCGGCTGATCGACGTTGGCCCGGCACTCCCCGGCCTCGAGCTCGACCGTGCGGTCGCCCAGCACCTTCGTCTTGTCCAACAGGTGTCGGATCAGCTCGTGCAGGTCCAGCGGGTACCGCCGCGGCGCCACGATGCCCTGGTCGAGCCGGTCGAGGTCGAGCAGGTCGGTGAGCAGCGCGTTCATCCCCTTGGATCGTTCGACGAGCGTTCGGAGCATGTGCTGGCGCACCTCGTCGTCGAGCTCGTCCCCGAGCCGTTCGAGCGTGCTCGCGGCCACCAGGATCGCCGTAAGCGGCGCCTTCAGATCGTGCGACAGGGTGTGGAGCAGGGTGTTCTTGAGCCGATCGAGTGAGATCAGGCGTTCCTGCTCGGCACGGCGCTTGGTGATGTCGAACATCATCCCCTGAAGACAGATCGGGTGGCCGTCCTCATCCCGCACCGCCGTGGCCTCGTCGTGGATCCACACCCACGCGCCGTCCGCGCGGCGGATCCGGTACTCGACGTCGAGAGGATCGCCGCTCGACATCGAGCGCGCCTCCTCGTCGTTCAGGCGCGGGAGGTCGTCGGGGTGGGTGAACGACCCCTGCGGGTGCGGGTGCTCGAGCCACTCCTTCTGGGAGTACCCAAGCACGTGTTCGATCTGAGGCGAGACGTACAGCCATTCGCCGTTCGGCCCGTGCTGGGCCAGGTAGACCACGCACGGGAGCCGCTCGACGAGGTTGCGGTACTTGGCCTCGGTCTCGGCATGGTGCTCGACGAGGGCCTCGTAGCTGACGCCGACCTCGTGTCCATCGCGCGCGAGCCCGAGTTCCAGGAGCTCGGCCGCACCGGGTGCCGCGGTGGTCGGATCCATCTCCTCAGCATCGGTGGGAACACGCTCCGGGTTGACCGGTGGAAGGCTTTCTCTCATACGGCCCGTGGGCCGCGGTCAGGCGAGGTGATCCTGCAGGATCACGACGATCCGGTCCTCGATCGCAGTGGCGGTCGACTTCGACATGCCGAAGGACAACACGGAGAACTCCACCCAATCGCCCGAGCGGTCCATGACCCACCCCGAGAGCGCCGACACGTCGTCCAGCGTCCCGGTCTTGGCCCGGACGTCGACCCCACGCAGGCGATGACGGAGGGTCCCCTGGCCGCCCGTCGGCATCGCACGACGCAGATCCCGTCCCCACGGCTGGTCCTCGGCGAACCACAGCAGGCGGACGATGCCCTCGGCCGTCACGCGGTTCGCGTACGAGAGGCCGGAGCTGTCGTTCAGGGTGAACCCCGTCTCGTGACCGTCCGTCCACGCCTCGATCGCGGCGGCGCCCTTCGCGATCGTCCCGGGCACGCCGCGCTCCTCGACACCGAGCCGCTTGCCGAGCGTCTCGGCGATGAAGTTGTCCGAGGGCCGAAGCATCTTGGTGAGCAGCCGCTGCAGCGGCTGCGAGGTGACCGACGCGATCGTCTCGAGCCCGCCCGGCGGCCTCCCGGTTCCCGGCCTGCCCCGCACGCGGACGCCGAGCGCCTCGAGTTTGCGGGTGAGCATCTCCGCCGCTTCTCGCTCGGGGTTGGCCCCGACGTTGCGTTCGAACACGAGCGCGGTCGGGCGGTTCACGGAGTCGCGCGCCTCGGCGTTCCAACCCGGCGCGTCCCAGTCGCGTCGGAAGTAGCCCGTGCTCCCGAACACGCGGCCCCGCACCCGCTCGATCCCCGCGTCGGCCACCCTGCGCGCGAGCGTGCCGATCGTCGCCCCGGTCACGCCGGGGTCGCCCTGCCCGAGGATCCAGAGGTTGCGGATGACTCCCGACGAGCCACCCGACGAGGCGACGCTGGTCCGGATCCGGAAGTCGGACCCGAAGGTCTCGTAGAGGGTCATCGAGAGCAGGAGCTTCTCGTTCGACGCCGGGATCCGGGGCGCGGAGGCAGCCCGGTCGTACAGGAACGTGTCGTCCTCACCCACGGCGACCGAGACGCGTCGCGTCCCGATCGCGTGGTCGATCTCGAGCATCCACCGGGCCTTGGAGAGCTCGAAGGCAAGGACGGGCGAAGTGCCCGTCTCATTGAGCGTGTCCTGCGCCACCCAGCGCACGCGGAGCCGCACCACGCCGACCTCCTCGGAGGTGAAGCACGGAGACGCCAGCGCCTGCGACGCCGGATCGAGCGTGAGCCGTTCGATCAGCGTCCAGCCCTGCTGCGTCCGGCGTTCCAGCTCGACGAACTGCCCGGGTCGCTCCGGCATGACCGACATCGAGATGTCGACGCACGAGCCCGACGGCCCGGCGACGAGCGCGGCGTCCACCATCGCGCGGACGCGAACGAGCACCTGGTTGGTGGTCGAGGCGAGGCACGACGCATCCTGTTCGATCGTCGCGGCATAGCGCCCCGTGTGCGGCTGCGTCTGCACGAACGTGAACGAGCCGTCCGCCGCCGTCGTCGCGGTCGCGACGTTCGAGAACCCGGAGGAGTCGACCGGCTGCCACTGCAGGGTCACGCCGCGGCCACCGATGCACCCGGGGTCGGCGGCGATCGAACCCGAGACCGTGACCGCCTCGCCGAAGTTCACGATCGAGGCCGAGGCGGAGAGCGTGGCCGTGGCGGTCTCGGCGAGCGCGGAGGGCACGAGGAGCGTCGAGAGCAGGGCGAGCTCGATGAACGCGAGCCTGCGCAGTCGCCGGCCGAACGTGGAGCGGTCTCCGATCGGGTTCCCCCCTGCGTGCGAGCAGGGCATCGTGCCACCAGCCGTCGTCGCGGACAAGCACCCCGCTCCAAGCGGCGCCTCGATCGGGTCCGGGGAGGGATGACAGCACCCCCTCGAGACGACACACTGTGCGGATGGCCCACGTGGAGTACCGGATCCGCCCGGAGCTCTCGCGTCCCGTGATGGTGTGTGCGTTCGGCGGCTGGAACGACGGCGGGGAGGCCGCGACCACGGCGGTCCGCACGCTCCGAACGCAGTGGGGCGCTCGTCGCTTCGCGGAGATCGATCCCGAGGAGTTCTACGACTTCCAGGTCCACCGTCCGACGGTTCGACTGGTCGAGGGCTCGACGCGGAGGGTCGACTGGCCGGCCAGTCGCTTCTTCTCGGCGCGGATCAACGAGCGCGATGCGATCGTGTTCGTGGGCGTGGAGCCGAACACGCGCTGGCGCACCTACGCGGGGACGATCCTGCAGGTCTGCGACGACCTGGACGTGTCCCTGCTCGTGACGCTCGGCGCCTTCCTCGCGGACGTCCCGCACACGCGGCCGGCGCCCGTGAACGCCGCGAGCGAGGACGACGACTGGCTCACCAAGCCGGGGATCGTGCCGGCCCGATACGAGGGGCCGACGGGCATCGTCGGCGTCCTGAACTCGGCCGCGTCGAACGCCGGCCTGCCGGCCCTGTCGCTGTGGGCGGCCGCACCCCACTATCTGCCGCAGTCGAGGAACCCGAAGGTCGCGCTCGCGCTGCTCGAGGCGCTTCGCGACCTGACCGGGCTCGAGATCGACACGGGGGAGATCGAGCTCGCCGCCCGGGTGTTCGAGCGGGAGGTCACCGAGGCGATCGAGGAGGACGGCAACCTCGCGGCCTACGTGCGCCGGCTCGAGGAGGCATCGGAGGTCACCGGGGACGAGGACGACGACGCGTCCGCCCTCCAGGTCGCGAGCGGTGAGGACATCGCCGCCGAGCTCGAGCGCTTCCTGCGCGAGCACAACGGCTCGACCGAGGACTGACCCGCCCCCGGATCGGGTGGAGCTCCGGCCGTTCGGCGCGACGGGTCTCGAGGTCCCCGTGATCGGTCTCGGGACGTGGAACGTGTTCGATGTCTCCTCGAAACACGAGACGGAGACGGTCGCCGTGCTGCGGTCGCACGTCGACGGTGGGACGCGCGTCGTGGACACCTCCCCGATGTACGGGCGCGCCGAGGGCGTGCTCGGCCGGGCGCTGGCGGCCCTACGGATCCGGGCCGAGGTGCTGGTCGCGACCAAGATCTGGACGCCGTCGCCGGACGAGGGGCGCCTTCAGTTCGAGGCGCAGCTCGGGGCGTTCGGCGGGCGCGTGGACGTGGAACAGATCCACAACCTCGTGGCCTGGCGCGAGCACCTGGGGTGGCTGGAAGCCGAACGCGACGCGGGCCGGATCGGGCTGCTCGGCGCGACGCACTACGGGGAGGATGCGTTCGACGAGCTCGTCGCCGTGATGCGGACGGGTCGCGTCCAGAGTATCCAGGTCCCGTACAACCCCGTGCAACGCCGCTGCGAACGCGAGGTGCTCCCGCTCGCGGCCGAGCTCGGGATCGGCGTGATCGCGATGCGGCCGTTCGCCGAGGGCTCCCTGCTGCGCCGTCCGCCCGACGATCCCACCGCGCTGCGGGCGCTGGGCGTGCACACGTGGGCGCAGGCCCTCCTGAAGTGGTGCCTGTCGGATCGACGGATCGCCGTCGCGATCCCCGCGACGTCGCGGGTCGAGCACGCCGCATCGAACGTCGTCGCGGGCGATCCGCCGTGGTTCGACGACGACCAGCGCGCGCTGGTCGAACGCTGGGCGAGCGGATCGTGACGATCCGCGCGGCGGTGCTCGACGCTCCCGGGCGGGTCGAGGTACGCGAGGTC
>CBRGMI010000054.1:0-10830 GCA_967797495.1 uncultured bacterium | reverse complement strand
CCCGATCTCGTCGAGGTCGAGCGAGGCAGCAGCGTCTTCACCGTCGATGGAAGAACCGGGACCACGGTGCTCCGCTTCGCCGGGGGCGGAGGGTTGGCGCTAGCTCCGACGACACGCGTCGTCGGGAGCTCGGAATACACGATCGAGGTCCTGTTCCGCCTCGATCTCCTCGCCGGGTACCGGAAGATCATCGACTTCAAGGAAGGCGCCGCCGACGCCGGCTTGTACCTGCTGGACGGATGCCTGACCTTCCTTCCGAGGGAGCAGGACGCGCTCACCAAGATCGGGCCGGACTCGTACGTGCAGATCGTCCTTACGCGGGATGCCGCCGACAGGGTCGTCGGGTACGTCGACGGCGTCCGACAGTTCGCCTTCAACGACCGCGGTGGCCTCGCGAAGGTAGGCGGATCGGACGGCCTTCGGTTCTTCGTCGACGACGCCACGACGACCGGGGAGCATTCGAGCGGCTCGGTATCGCAGATCCGACTGTTCGATCAGGCGCTCACCGCAAACGAGGTCGCGTTACTCGCGTGCACCGAGCTCGCGATCGCGGATCCAACCTTCCCGTGCCTTGCGCTCCAGCAGTGAGGCACAGCGGTCGGGCGTCACGTCGTTCCGTCAGAGACCGACCCGATGAAGGGCGCACGATGCGGACGGTGGTGCGCCAGCCAGTTCGCTGACGGGCCCACACGAGACGGCCCGCCGCGGGGGATAACCCGACGCAGTACAGGCCTGGTGGCAGGATTGGTCCGGCGCCGACCGGGTCCTACGCTGCCGGTATGGATACCTCGATGACACTCCCACCCGCTCCCGTCCAGGTCCGGACCCCGAACCCGCTGGTCCGCGCGCTGCGGGCGCCGTTCGAGCTGCGGACCTGGAAGGAGACGATCCACCTCCTCCTCAACATGCCGATCGGCATCGCGACGTTCACGATCATCGTGACCGGCTTCGCGTTGGGGTTCGGCCTGCTGATCACGCTGCTCGGCATCCCGATCCTGATCGCCATGCTCTTCGTCTCGCGCGGCATGGGCTGGTTCGAACGAGGCCGCGCGAAGTTGCTGCTCGACCTCGACGTCCCTCGCCCGTACCGACCGGACCCGCCCAGCGATCACTGGTGGCGCGTGCCGGTGTCGCGGCTGACCGACCCGGCCACGTGGACCGAGATCGTCTACCACCTCTTGCTGCTGCCGGTCGGCATCTTCACGTTCACGGTCGCATTCACGTTCTGGGTGCTCGGGGCCTCGCTCCTGTTCCTCCCCCTCTACGCGTGGGCTCTGCCGGAGCCCGTGCACGCGTTCGACTCTTGGATCGAGGTCACGTTCGACGCACAGCCGCGCCTCAACCTGGTGGGAGGCGGCTCCGGATGGGTGATCGACACACCCTTCGAGTTCGCGCTGGTCGTGTTGATCGGGCTCGGCATCCTCCTGCTCACCCCGTGGGTCGTACGCGGTCTCGCGACGGCGAACCGCTACCTCGTCCGCGGCCTGCTCGGCAGCAACGTGTTCGCGCGCGTGGACACGCTGACCGAATCACGCGCCGCCGCGGTCGACCTCGCCGCCGAGGACCGGCGCCGGATCGAGCGCGACCTGCACGACGGGGTGCAGCAACGTCTCGTCTCGCTGGCGATGGACCTGGGGCGGGCGAAGGAGAAGCTCGACACCGACCCCGATCGGGCGAAGGAGCTCGTCGACGAGGCGCACCAGGAGGCCAAGCGGGCGATCACCGAGGTGCGCGACCTGGCCCGCGGGATCCACCCGGCGGTGCTCACGGATCGAGGGCTCGACGCCGCCCTGTCGGCGCTCGCGGCACGTTCCTCGGTACCGGTGGAGGTGCGCGTCGACATCGCCGAGCGGCCACCGGCGTCGGTCGAGGCCGCCGCCTACTTCGTCGTGAGCGAGGCGCTCGCCAACGTCGCCAAGCACGGGAACGCCACGCGGGCGAACGTGACCGTCCGCCGGAGCGGGGACAGTCTGACGGTGCAGGTGCAGGACGACGGCGTGGGCGGGGCGTCCCTCGTCGAGGGCTCGGGCCTCGCCGGCCTGCGCGACCGCGTGGGTGCGCTCGACGGGGAGCTGCACCTGCTCTCGCCGGAGGGCGGGCCGACGGTCCTGATGGTGGAGATCCCGTGCGGATCGTGATCGCCGAGGACGGCGTCCTGCTCCGCGAGGGTCTCGCACACCTGCTGGCCGACGAGGGGCACGACGTGGCGGCCTCGGTGGGTGACGCGCTCGCGCTGGTCGAGTCCGTGGAGCGCGAGCGGCCGGACGTCTGTATCGTCGACGTGCGGATGCCGCCGACCTTCACGGACGAGGGCCTCCGCGCCGCGATCGAGATCCGGTCCCGCCGGCCCGACACGCCGGTCCTGGTCCTGTCGCAGTACGTGGAGGAGCGCTACGCGGTCGAACTGCTCTCGGGCCAGACCAGTGGCGTCGGATACCTGCTGAAGCAGCGCGTGGCGGACGTACGCGACTTCCTCGATGCCCTCGAGCGCGTCGCGAACGGCGGCACGGCGCTCGACCCCGAGGTGGTCGCTCAGCTCCTGGCCCGCGCACGCCGGCACCCGCAGGACGAGCTCACCCCTCGCGAGCACGAGGTCCTCGCGCTCATGGCGGAGGGGCTCTCGAACTCGGGGATCGCGCAGCGGCTCGTGGTGACCGAGGGCGCCGTCGAGAAGCACGTGACGAGCATCTTCACCAAGCTCGGTCTGGAACCGGCCGAGACGGACCACCGGCGGGTCCTGGCGGTGCTCCGGTACCTCGAGGATCGCTGAGAGCGCCGTCAGCGCGCGAACCGGCGGTCCGGCACGAACCACAGCAGCGCGACGGCCACGTAGAGCGCGTACGAGATCCAGGGGCTCACGAACGCGAGCGGGATCGCCGCCGCGTAGATCGCGAGGGAGAGGTTGCCCTTGACGTCCGAGCCGATCGCGCGAGCGACGGCCGAGTCCCGTCCGTTCGCCCTGATCAGCGCCCGAATGAGGAGCCTGTAGGCGAAGCCGGAGGCAAGCAGCACCACCCCATAGGTCGCGGCGGGCAGCGGATACTCGTACTCCTCGCCCAGCCACTCCGTCATCACGGGGATGAGCGAGAGCCAGAACAGCAGGAACAGGTTCGTCCACATCACGGCGCCGCTGATCCGTTCCGCGGCGCGGAGGAGGTGGTGATGGTTGTTCCAGTAGATCCCGACGAGGGTGAAGCTGAGGACGAAGACGACGAGTCCAGGCAGGAGGTCCCCCCGAACGTTGGCCAGCGTGTGCCCTCGCGGCGCCCTCAGCTCGAGGGCCATGATCGTGATGATCACCGCGAACACGGCGTCGGAGAACGCCTCCAAGCGCTCCGAGCCGAGCTCGATCCGGCCGTTCCGTTCCGCCATCCCGCCGATGATAAGAGCGGTTGCGTCGAGAGGGGAGCTGCCGATCAGGAGAAGAACGCAGCCGCATCCTGGTAGGCCCCGGTCCGGACGAACTCGACCTCACGAGCATCACCCTCATGGACGTCGGAGATCGAGGAGCGGAGCTACCCGCTCGCCGAAGAGCTCGAGCTGCTCGATCGGTTCGCCGACGGGCCACAGGAACACACGCTGGACGCCCGCCTCGGCGTAACTCGAGAGCCGCTCCGCACACTCCTCCGCCGGCGCGACGAGGAGCCGGTCACCGATCTCCTCGGACGTCCGCCCGAGCGTCGGGGCCACCCACTCGTCGAGGACGCGACGGGCGCGGACCGGATCGTCCTCGACCCGGAACATCATCGTGGCGAGCGCGTTCGGGAAGGTCTCCGGGTCCTTGCCGTGGAGGGGAAGCTGCTCGCGCAGCCGGGCCCACGAACCGACGAACCCCTCCGGGCTGGTGTTGTAGGCGGAGGCGATCCATCCGTCGCCGAGCCGAGCGACCCGGCGGAGCCCGGCGTCCGACCCCCAGCTCCCGACCCAGATCGGCGGCCCTCCCGCCTGTGCTGGCGCGGGCTCGAGGCGGATGTCGCGCGTCGAGTAGAACGTTCCCTCGAACGGGGCGCCCGCGGGGCGCCAGAGCGCTCGAAGCGCCTGGATGGCCTCCTCGAAACGCGGCCAGCGCTCGTCCCACGCCAACCCCTCGGCCTCGTAGTCCGGCCGGTACGAGCCCGGACCCACCCCGACGATCAGGCGGCCGCCGGAGAGGAGATCGATCGCGCCGAGCGACTTCGCGAGCGCGAACGGCCCACGGACGACGGCGAGGGCGATCGTCGTCGCGAGCGTCATCTCCCCCGTCGCCGATACCACCGACGCGAGCGCGGTCGGGCCGTCCAGCCACGGCCGGCGATACTGCACGTGGTCGTTCACCGACACGGCCGTGAAGCCGAGCATCTCGGCCTTGCGCACGTACTCGATCAGCGAGGCAGGCCCGGACCGGGGCTCGTCCCACGTGAGCAGCGGCAGATGGACACCGAGGTCCATCACGTCCACCCCTCGAGGGTCATCTCGAGCCTCGTCACGCGGCCCCGATCCGCGCACGCACGCTCTCGGTCGAGGGGACGAAGTAGTAGGCGCCGGTGAGCGCATGCGTGAAGCGCGTGAGCGCGTCGCGGGTGCCGGAGGTGAGGCCGGCCATGCTCTCGAGCATCGCCGAGAGGCGCCGCTGCTCCCCCGCGAAGCCGACGAACATCGTCCCGTGGTCGGTGACCGTCCCGTACGGCATGTTGCGGCGGAAGATCTCGCCGAAGCGCTCCTGGTCGGTGCTCCCCACGTGTGAGTCGTCGGGCCGGTCCTCGAGCTCGACGCTGTCGAGCTTCGTGCGACCGATCACGCGTTCCTGCTCCTCGACCGGGAGCGACTCCCAGGCAGTGGCGTCGTGCTCCCACTTCTGCAGGAGCAGGATCGTGCCGCCGGCTCCGGGGTTGCCTTCGGGGATCAGGGCGACCTCCGGCGCATCCATCAGGGTGGGGTTCTCGGTCCCGTCGACGAAGCCGGTCAGATCCAGGTCGCGCCGGTACGGCCAGCTCGAGGTCTCCTCGGCGACCGACGCTCGATCGCGGAGCGCGGCGATCGCCTCGCGGGCCGTGTCGAAGATCACGTCGTAGGCGCTCCCCGACAACCACAGGACGGCGTCGTGTTGCGTGGCCGGCATCACGAAGCCGTCGACGCCGACGACGTCCTCGTTGAACCCCTCGACGGCCGCGGGGGCATCATCGGGCGCAACCTCCCGCCAGAGCTCGGGCCGGAAGCCGGCCACCAGGTTGACGCCACCCATCGTGGTCCGCGGCTCCCGCAGCGCCGAGATCGCATCCACGAGGTCCCGTCCCCGTTGCTCCGCAAGCGCATCGAACTCGAGGTACGCGTGGGACGACGTTCCGAGCGCGAAGATCCCGCCCTGCGGTGTGCTCACGTCGCCGACCGTACCGCGAGTCGCGCTCGCTGCACACTCGAGCGTTCGGCGGTCCTAGACGAGCCTCACGATGAGCTCCCGGAGCAGCACGAATCCGACCGCCCCGCCCACCCCGGCCAGGGCGACCACCAGGTAGACGAGGCGCCGCCGGCGCCGATCCTTCTCGAACAGCACGGGGAGCACCACGCCGCCCACCAAGAGCGCGACCATGACGCCGAGATCGATGAGGCGGTACGTCTCGGCCGTCAGGTCGTAGTGCCAGACCTTGCGGTCGATCGCGAGGAAGATCGCCTCGGCCACGAGCATCGCCGACGGCGCGGCCACCGCGAGGACGGGTGGTCGTTCGGGCTCGGACTCGATCGCCGCGCCGCTCCACCCCATGACGGGCCCGGCCACGAGCGCGACCGCCGTCCAGACGAGGTCGACCTCGCCGACGGTGTACCCGCGGAGCGCGCCGCCGAGGTAGTACACGGCGACACCCACCACGAGCGTCAGGGCGCCCGCGACGGCACCCCGCCTCGGCTGCGTCGCGAGTCGGCCGACGAAGAAGGCCGCGAGCCCCCACGGCGAGGCGATGTTCCCGAGGATCCCGACCAGCCGACCGCCGATGATCCCGTCCGCGAGCAGCGAGAAGACCCCGAGCCCCACGCCCACGAGGACCGAGACCAGCCACAGGCGGCTGGACGAACGCACGGCGGGCACACACTGATCGGGAGCCGACCCCTGCCGTTGTCGTGGTATGCGGATTGCCACGTCCTCCCGGGTCCGGTCCACCGAAACGTCTCATCGTCGCAGAGGCGCGACGCGCCCTCACGGGAACGTCGGCCGGGTCAGGCGGCGGCCCGCGCGCCCGGGCGTGGCGCCGGCTCGCGCGCGACGAGCTCACCGACGACGTATCTCGCGTCCCGTCCGACGCCGGGGATCACGCTCGAGGCCGCCGAGTACTGGAACATCAGCCCGACGAAGTACAGGCCCGGCTCGCTCGTCACGACGCCCCGGTGGTGCAGGAGTTCGCCGTCCTCTCCGAAGATCGGCAGATCGATCCAGGAGAAGTCGTGACGGAACCCCGTGCACCAGACCACGTTCGCGACATCGAGCACCCGGCCGTCCTCGAGCATCGGCCTGCCGTCCCGAACGCCGACGGTCCTCGGCACGCGCTCGATGCCTGCCGCGAGGATCTGCTTGGGCTTGACGCGGACGAGCATGTCGCCCTGGGACGCGTACTTCACCGCCGCCTTCCGCCCGATCGGCGTCCGGATGGTCAGCACGTGGAGCCCGAAGAATCGGATGATCCGGAAGGCGACGTGCTGCGCGAACCACCTGTCGATGTCGGGCGGCACGTGCCCCCGGTGGGGGCCGGAGAGCCACGTCGGATGCGACGGGGCGACCTCCAGCGAGATGTCGGCCCCGGAGTTGCCGGCGCCCACGACGAGGACCCCACCGTCGCGGAGCTGCGACGGGTTCCGATACGCGCTCGAGTGGAGCTGCGCGATCTCGGGGTCCAGCTCCCGGGAGAAGACAGGGATCCGCGGGTCGCGGTCGGCCCCCGAGGCCACGATCACGTTGTCGGTCTCGATCCGCTCGGGTCCTGCCGACAGGACATACCGGTCACCGTCGCGCGAGATCCGATCCACGTGGACGCCCGTCCGCACGGGAAGGTCGAACCTGGACGCGTAGGCCTGCAGGTATTCGATCATCTCGTCCCTCGTCGGACAGGGGCCACCCTTGGCCGGGTAGTTCCACCCCGGCAGCCGAACGGCCCAGGGCGGCGTGAACAGACGCAGCGAGTCGTACCGGTTGAGCCACGAGCCGCCCACGTGCTCGTTCGCGTCCACGATGAGGAAGCGCCGGCCCGCCCGCTTCAGGTAGTACCCGGCCGACAGGCCGGCCTGCCCGGATCCGATCACCACCGTGCCGAACCGCTCCCCGTCCATCTTGACACCCCTTCCCATGTCCGATGGGGCGAACGGTAGGAGAGAGGGCCGGTGCGCTCATCGCCGGAAGCAGCCATCTTCGGAACGGATCGGATGGTGCTTTCTGACCACGCCGTCCCGGGTCGGGCCGTTCCGTCAGGCCAGGTCGTGCTCGTACGCGAAGGCCGTGGCCGCCGAGCGCGAGGTCACGCCGAGCTTGGCGAACATGTTCTGGAGGTGGCGGGCGACGGTGTGCTCGCTGATGACCAACTCGACGGCGATGTCCCGGTTCGTCTTGCCCGAGGCGACCAGGCGCAGGACCTCGGCCTCGCGGGCGGTGAGCCCGCTCGGTAAGGCCGCCGGGCCTCCCAGGAGGTCGGAGGCCCTGGCGGCATCGCGGGCGGCCCCGAGCCGCTCGAAGGCGGCGAGCGCCGCCCTCAGCTCGAGCCGGGCATCGTCCTCGTCGCCGGCGGCGCGAAGCGCGAGGCCATAGAGCGTCCGGGTGCGCGCCGACTCGTACGGCAGCTTGAGCTCTTGCCAGAGGGCCGACGCCCGACGCAGGCTCGCCACCGCGCCGGGTACGTCGCTCTCGGCGAGCAGGAGCGATCCGCGGACGGTGGCCGCGGACGCCGCGAGGACCGGGGCGTCCGAGTCGCCGGCGAGCGTGTCGAGCTCGACTGCCGCCGTCGCCGCGGAGTCGAGGTCGCCGGCGGCGAGGGCTGTCTCGGCGAGTGCCCACTGAAGCCTGGCCCTGTGCAGCCGGTTGCCGGAGGCGCCCATGACGGCCGTGCGCAACGCCGACAGCGCGGCTTCGGCCTTGCCCTGCGCGAGCCGGAGCAGCGCCAGCCCCGGCTGGGGCTCGAAGCCGAGCTCGTGCGCCCGCTCGAACGCCTCCTCGGCGCCCGCGAGGTCTCCGCGACGCCGGCGGACATCGCCGGTCTCGTACAGCGCCTCCGCCGCCATCGACGGGCTGAACTCCATCAGCTCCGCGGTGGCGCGGACCGACTCCGCTTCGGCCTCCGACCACGCTCCCCGGAGGCTCGCGATCTGAGCCCGGTTGATCCGGCACATCCCCGGATAGAGCGACTCCGGCGGGATGGACTCGGACCACCTCCGCGCCGCCTCGCCCCACTCCGCCGCCCGGCGGACGTCGGCGATCTCCAGACAGGCCCCGATGACGTTGCAGTAGATCGCCCCGGTGAAGTAGTCGCTCAGCTCGCCTGCCACCACCGAGGTCATCGCCTCGTCCAGCAGCGCCACACCCTCGGCGGGGCGTCCCTGCGCGATCATGATCAGGCCCTGGGTGTGGATCGCCATGCCGAGGAGATCCCGGTCCCCGAAGCGCCGGCCGATCTCGATGGCTCGCCCGACGAGCGGCAGCGCCGAGACCGGGTCTCCGGTGTATCGCAGGATGGTTGCCTCGAGGATCACAGCGAAACCGAGCTCGACGCAATCGGGCAGATCGCTCGCGTGCCGCTGCGCGCGAGCGAACCACCCGGCGCCGACCGCTTGCTCGTCCCGAACGAAGTGCTCCAAGCAGAGCCGCGCCGCCATCCACGCTGCGCGACGATCGTCGCCAGCCTCGGCGTAGCCCGTGTAGGCCTTCTGCCGGGCGTCGATAGACTCGCCGATCCGCCCGGTCCACCACGCGGCGTCCGCGTACCCCTCCCAGTCGTGCGGTGTGAGTCCGGAAGGCTCAAGGACCAGGAACAACTCGTACGCGTCGGACCACGCCTTCCGCTCGACTGCCGTGCGGGCTTGGTCGATGTCGGTGATGCGCCCGGCCACTCCGCCTCCTCGGTGTCGAACGCCCTACGTCGGAGTCCGGAGCAGCCTATCCCCGACCGCGCGGCACGAACATCTGGATCGAGGATCGATGGAGACGGCAGAGCGGCGTAAGCTGCCGCTTGGGCCATGACCGTCCTCCACCACACGCAGGAGATCAACCGCCCGGTGGCCGACGTGTTCGACGTGGTGATCCACGCCGGAGACTTCGCCTCGTGGAACCCCACCATCAAGAGCTCGCGTCAGCTCTCGCCCGATCCGATCGGGGAGGGGACGACGTTCGAGTGGGACCTACGGGGGTTCGGCGCCGTCAGGCAGGAGCTGCAGGAGTTCGAGCCGAACCGGCGGGTGCGGATCGTGCCTCACCATCGATCGCTCGCCGGCGGCCACCGCTTCACCTTCACCGATCTCGGGGGTCGAACCCGCGTCGACCACGAGCTCGAGATGATCCCGAAGGGCGCCTACAGGCTCCTCGCGCCGATGATGTCGATGGTGGGCAAGCGGAACCTCCGCGCGACCGCGAACGCGCTCGACGAACGCCTCAGATCCTGAGCAACCGCACGCAGCCGTACCTCGGCTCGATCCTCCCGAAAGGGCTTCGGCTCAGCCCAGATCGACCGTGTCCCGTTCGGGGTGCTTGAGCCACACGGCCGTGCCCGCCGCCACCGGGGCGAGGAGGAGCACCACCATGGCGGAGAGGCTCCCCTTCGCCCCCCAGGCGGTGAGGCCGACCGCCAAGCAGAGCAGCGCGCAGCCGGGCAGGGCGATCTCGGCCGTGCGGTAGAGCTCGGGCTGGGTGCGTCGGAGCTCGAGGGTCCAGGCGATGAGCGCGTCCGACAGCATCGCCGCCGCGAGCGAACCCACCAGCAGCCAGCGCACCGCGTCCGGCAGGGGCCGGCCCGAATGCTCGACGGTGTTGAGGACCGCCGCGCCGCCCGCGGCGATCGCGACCACCATCGGGAAGTGCAGGTTGAGCCAGAGCTGGGTCCTTCGTGGGGCCGGAGCGCGGTACGAGACGAGATCGAAGTAGATCCACCACAGACCGATAGCGACCACCACCCCCAGCAGGCCGATCACGATGCCCCCGGCCTCGAGCGGATGGACGTCGGCCATGCCGGTCACCGCCCCCACGATGACCTCGCCGAGGACGATGATGACGAACAGCCCCATCCGTTCGATCAACGACGGGGTCGTGGCGATGCGCGCATCGCCTCCCTGGCTGGCGGGTGGTTTCCACCGATACATGCCGATGACCCATCCCGCCACCTCGGCGGCCAGCGCCACCGCCCACAGCCAGTACCGCGGCGGACCGTCGAACGCGACGCTGACCACGAACAACACGGCCGCGGCGAGATAGCCCGCCGAGTACGGGACCGACCCGGGCCGGTGATCCGGGTCGTGCAGCCCCGTCCGGAACCACAGGACCACCAGGATGAACGTGTTCGCCGCGTACGCGAGCGCAAACCCCGTCGACCCCTCCCCCGGCACGTCGCCGATGAACACCGCCATGACCGCGACGGCGAGCATCTGTCCGAACGTGAACACGCGGACGCTCAGGTCGTTGGTGGTGTGGAGGTCGTGGTACAGCGTGCCGTTCAGCCACGAGGACCAGACCGCATAGAACAGGAACACGAACCAGCCCACGCCGGCCCACGACGGGTGT
Organism: uncultured bacterium; assembly: GCA_967797495.1. GTDB lineage: Bacteria > Actinomycetota > UBA4738 > UBA4738 > HRBIN12 > DASSJM01. The sequence continues at coordinate 113 of CBRGMI010000054.1, read as the reverse complement.
GCGGCGAGGCGCCTCGCGAGCTGCGAGATCACGACGACGAAGACCAGGTCGAAGAAGAGCTCCAGGAACGTCACACGCCGGTCGACGTTCCGGTCCGCGTAGCGACCGGGCGG
>CBRGMI010000053.1:0-10874 GCA_967797495.1 uncultured bacterium | reverse complement strand
CGAACGTCGGGACGGCGCACCTGGGGATCTTCGGGTCGTGGGACGCGATCGTCCGCGCGGGGTCCGAGCCGGTCGAGTGGCTCGGTGCGGACGGCACGGCGATCGTGAACGCGGACGATCCCGTCGCGCGCGCGTACGCGGACGAGACCGACGCGGCCGTGATCACCTTCGGCCTGGACCCGGCCGCCGATGTCCGGGCCGAGGACGTCGAGCTCGGTCCCGATGCGCGAGCCACGTTCACCCTGTGGTCGGCCGGCGAGCGCGAGCCGGTGGCGCTCGCGGTCCCCGGCGACCACATGGTGTCGAACGCTCTTGCCGCCGCGGCGGTCGGGCGCTGGGCCGGGGTGACCCTCGCCGAGTGCGCGACGGCGCTGAAGGGCGCGGGCATCGGGCACTGGCGGATGGAGACCTCCACCGGTTCGTCGGGGATCGTGATCGTGAACGACGCGTACAACGCGAACCCCGAGTCGATGGCCGCCGCGTTGAAGTCCGCTCGTTGGATGGCCAAGGGCGAGCGTCTGGTGGCAGTACTCGGGCACATGGCCGAGCTCGGGCCGGTCGAGTTCGAGGAGCACGAGAAGCTGGGGCGGCTCGTGGTCAGGATCGGCGTCGAACGGCTGATCACCGTGGGGGAGCAGGCGCGAACGATCGCCCGCGCCGCGATCCGCGAGGGGCAGCTTCCCGGGGACGTCTCGTCGTACGAGGACCCATCGGACGCCGCGGCCGACGTCCGCGCATGGGCGAGGCCCGGCGACGTCGTGCTCGTGAAGGGGTCCCGGGTGGCCGGCCTGGAACGCGTGGCGGAGGCCCTGGGATGAGGGCGGGTCGCGAAGGGAGCGAGGCGCGCCCGTGAGGCAGATCCTGATCGCGGCCGCGGTGGGCCTGTCGGTGACGTTGCTCGGGACACCGATCGCGATCCGCTTGTTCCGCCTGTGGGGGTGGGGTCAGCGGATCCGCGAGGACGGGCCGCACACCCACCTGGAGAAGATGGGGACGCCGACGATGGGCGGCACCGTGATCATCGCGGGGATCGTCGCGGGCTACGTCGCGACCCGCATCGTGTTCACGACCGTCACCGCCGCCGGGATCTCGGTGCTGCTCGCGACCGTGCTCCTGGGGATGCTCGGGTTCATGGACGACTTCATCAAGGTGCGCCGGCGGCGGTCGCTCGGCCTGTCGAAGACCGCGAAGATCGCGGGCCAGGCCGTGATCGCCCTGATCTTCGGCATGGTGGCCGTCCGGGCGGCGGGGGTGCCGACCGAGCTCACCTTCATCCGCGCCACCGGCGTCGAGCTCGGGCTCCTGTTCTACCTGTGGGTGTTCGTGATCCTGGCGGCGTCCTCGAACGCCGTGAACCTGACCGACGGGCTCGACGGCCTCGCCTCCGGTGCGTCGATCCTCGTGCTCTCCGCGTTCGTCTTCATCGCGTTCTGGCAGTTCCGGCACACGTGCGAGATGATCGCGGGCGCCGCTTGCTACCCGATCGACGTCAACGCCGCGCTCGATCTCGCGATCGTGGCGGGGGCCGGAGCCGGGGCGACCGCCGGGTTCCTGTGGTGGAACGCCGCGCCGGCCCGGATCTTCATGGGGGATACCGGCTCGCTCGCCCTGGGCGGGCTGATGGGGGCGCTCGCGATCGTGACGAACACCCAGCTGCTGCTGGTCGTCCTGGGCGGGCTGTTCGTGATCGAGACGGCGTCGGTGATCGCCCAGGTGATCGCGTTCCGCGGCTTCAAGCGGCGGATCTTCCGGATGTCGCCGATCCACCACCACTTCGAGCTCGCCGGCTGGCCCGAGTTCACGGTGATCGTGCGGTTCTGGATCGTGACCGGTCTGTGCGTCGCGGTCGGGCTCGGGTTGTTCTATACGGACTTCATCAGCCGCGGCGGACTGGGGCTCGAGTGATGGGTGCGTTCGACGGCGAACACGTCGTCGTGATCGGCGCCGGTGTGGCCGGCTCGGCGGCGGCGCTCGTCTTGCTCGCGGAGGGCGCGACGGTCCGCGTGAGCGATTCCGGTCGCGCGACACCCCGCGCCGCGGACCTGCGTGCGGAGGGGATCGAGGTGCTCGAGGGCGGCCACGCCCCCGACCATCTCGACGGCGCGACGATGGTCGTCGCGAGCCCGGGGGTGCCGCCGCACGCCGAGATCCTCTCGTGGGCCCACGATCGGAGGCTCCCCGTGTGGGGCGAGATGGAGCTCGGCGCCCGGCTCGCCCGGGTGCCGTACCTCGCCGTGACCGGGACGAACGGGAAGACGACCACCACCGGCATGCTCGCCGCATGCTTGCGGTCGGCCGGTCTGGACGCGGTGGCGTGCGGCAACATCGGGCGGCCGTTTCCCACGGCGGCCAGGGAGTCCCACGACGCGCTCGTCGTCGAGGTCTCGTCCTTCCAGCTCGCGACGCAGACGTCGTTCCACCCGAGGGTCTCGGTGCTGCTCAACCTCGCGCCGGACCACCTGGATTGGCACGGCTCGTTCGATGCGTACGCGGCGGAGAAGGCGCGGGTCTTCGCGCTCCAGGGTGCGGCCGATGTCCACGTCGGGAACCTCGACGACGAGGCGTCCGCCGCGATCTCGCGCTCGGCGCCGTGCGAGGTGTGGTGGTTCACGATCGGGGAGCCCGCGCCTGGGCAGGACGGCGCTGGCGTCCGCGATGGCCGGCTGGTCGCGGGGTGGAGCGGCGCGGATCTCGGTGCGCTCGCGCTCGACACGCCGGCGATGCGAGCCGACGCCGCGGCCGCGGCCACCGCGGCCCACGCGTTCTCGGTCGGCGACCACGCGATCGCGGAGGCGATCGGGACGTTCGCGCCGGAATCCCACCGGGGCGAAACGGTCGCAACCGTCGACGGCGTCCGGTTCGTCGACAACTCGAAGGCGACGAACCCGCACGCGGCGATCGCCGCGGTCGGGGACGCCGAGGGCGTCGTCCTGATCGCCGGGGGCGACGCCAAGGGGGTCGACCTGACCCCGCTCGGGTGGGTCGCCCCCCGCCTGGCCGGGGTCGTCGCGATCGGGGCGTCGGCGGGGGAGGTCCGCACGGTGTTCGAGGGCCGAGTCCCCGTTCGGGACGCCGGTTCGATCGAGGAGGCCGCGAGGGTCGCCTTCCGGATGGCGTCCGAGCGAGGCACGGTGTTGCTCGCCCCCGCCTGCGCGAGTTGGGACATGTTCCGCGACTACGCCGAACGCGGGGATCGGTTCGCCGCGGCCGCGCGAGCGATCGAGAAGCAGGAAGCGCGGACGTGAGCAGCATCGGCGCCGACTCTCCCCGGCCGAGGACCCTGCGGCTGGTTCGGCCCGTCGAACGCCCGATCGCCCGGGCGCGGACCGACCTGCGGACCCGCCGGACCCTCGCGTTGCTGCTGGGCTCGACCGCGTTCCTCGTGGGGTCGGGGCTGGTGATGGTCCTGTCGGCGAGCTCGGTCTCGGCGTTCGCCGAGTACGGGGACAGCTTCCTGTTCGTACAGCGACAGGCCGCGTACGCGGTGGTGGGCGTCCTCGCGTTGCTCGTGACCTCGCGGATGCGCTACGACGCGTGGAGGCGCCTGGCGGGTCCGTTCCTGCTCGTCACGATGGCGATGCTCGTGCTGGTCCTGATCCCCGCGCACGGCATCGAGGCCTACGGTTCCTCTCGGTGGTTCAGCCTCGGTCCCGTCACCGTCCAACCGTCCGAGCTCGCGAAGCTCTCGCTGATCGTGTTCGCGGCAGCGACCCTCGCGCGGCATCGGACCAAGGTGGACGACGTCCGCCGGCTCGCCGTGCCGCTCCTGCCGATCTCGGTCCTCGTGTGCGGGCTCGTGATGATGCAGCCCGACCTCGGCACCACCGTCATCATCGCCGTGACGATGTTCGCGCTGGCGTTCGCCGCGGGCGTCCCGCTCCGCTACCTGACGTTCGCGAGCGTCATCGGCGCCGCGATCGGGGCGGGTTTGATCATGAGCGCGGACTACCGCAGGGTGCGGTTCCTCGCCTTCCTGCATCCATGGGCCGACGTGAAGAACACCGGGTACCAGCTGGCGCAGTCGCTTTACGCGCTCGGTTCGGGAGGGTGGGTGGGCGTCGGGCTCGGCGCCTCGCGCCAGAAGTGGCAGTACGTGCCGAACGCGCACACCGACTTCATCTTCTCGATCCTCGGCGAGGAGCTCGGCCTGCTCGGCGAGCTCGTCGTTCTCGTCGCGTTCGGCGCGCTCATCTTCGCGGGCATCCGGATCGCGGCGAACGCGAGGGACGTGTTCGGTCGGTTGCTCGCGGCCGGGATCGTGTCGTGGTTCGGCCTGCAGGCGCTGATCAACCTCGGGGCGGTCACCGGCCTGCTCCCGGTCACCGGCGTCCCCCTCCCGTTCCTCTCCTACGGGGGGTCCTCGCTCGTGGTCTCGCTCGCGGCCGTCGGCGTGTTGGTGAGCATCGCCCGCGCGTCTGCCCGTCCTGCGGCCCGCGCCGGAGGCTCGTCGCGATGAGGGTGCTGCTGGCAGGTGGCGGGACGGCGGGTCACGTGTTCCCCGCGATCGCGCTCGCCCGGGAGGTCGTGTCGATGGGTCATGACGTGCGCTTCGTCGGCACGTCCGCCGGGCAGGAGGGAGGCCTGGTGTCGGAGGCAGGGTTCGAGCTCGTGGTGGTCGAGGCGCGCCCGTTCGAACGCCGGGTCTCGCTCAGGGCGGTGACGGCGCCCATCACGGCCGTCCGGTCGGTGAAGGCATGCCGCCCCCTGGTCGAGGCGGCCGACGTCGTGGTCGGGATGGGCGGCTACGTGAGCGTCCCGGTGGTGCTAGCCGCCCTGCGATCGAGGCGGCCGGTGGTCCTGCACGAGCAGAACGCCGTTCCCGGGCTCGCCAACCGAGCCTTCGCGCGGCCGGCGCGGAGGGTGGCGCTGGCGTTCGCCGAGGCGCGCCGGGCTCTCCCGCGGCGCGCGCGAACGGTGCTCACCGGCAACCCCGTCCGCGCCGAGATCCTCGCGGTCCCGACCGATCGCGAGCGGCTGGCGAAGGAGGCGCGCACCGAGCTCGAGCTGGACGAGGGCAAGCGGACGATCGTCGTGTTCGGAGGAAGCCAGGGAGCGCTCCATGTGAATCGCGCGTTCGCCGAGGCGCTGCGAGTGTGGGACCGCTCGGATCTGCAGGTGGTGCTGCTGACCGGACCGGCCCACGTGGAGGCCGTTCGGGCGTCGCTCCCCGCCGGCGGCACCGTGACGGTGCGGGTGCAGGGGTTCCTCGAACGGATGGAGCTCGCCTACGCGGTCGCCGACGCCGTCGTGGCTCGCGCAGGCGCGACGACGATCGCGGAGATCGCCGTCAGCGGGCTGCCGTCGCTACTGGTCCCATACCCGTACGCGACGGGCCGACATCAGGAGGCGAACGCCCGGGCGCTCCAGCGCGCCGGCGCCGCGACGATGGTGCTCGACGACGAGCTCGACGGATGCGTCCTCGCGGACAGGATCGAGTGGCTGCTGTCCGACGACCACCGCCTGCGATCGATGGGCGAGCGCGCCCGCGCGTGGTCGAAGCCGGACGCCGCGAACGCGCTCGCGCGGACCGTCCTCGCGGCGGGGGGCGAGGGATGAGCGGCTACCGTCCGCCGCCCGGCTCGATCCCGACGCTTGACGTGCCGGACCTCGCCGACGTCCGGCGCATCCACATGATCGGCATCGGCGGCGCGGGCATGCGCAACCTCGCCCGGCTGTTCCTCGCCCGGGGCGTCGGCGTGACGGGTTCGGACCTGAAGGACTCGGAGGGTGTGCAGGAGCTCCGGGCGCTCGGGGCGACGATCGCCACCGGTCACGCAGGAGGGAACCTGGGCGACGCCGACGCGGTCGTCGTCTCGAGCGCGATCCGTGACGACAACCCAGAACTCGTCGTGGCGCGACGCCGCGGGATCCCGACGTGGGCAAGGGCGCAGGCCCTCGCCGCCGCCGCGACCGACCGGCGCGAGATCGCCGTCGCGGGGACACACGGCAAGACGACCACGACCGCGATGATCGCCCTCGTCTTGGAACGCGCGGGGCTGGAGCCGACCTACGTGATCGGCGGGGACATGAACGAGTCCGGCAGCGGGGCGAACGCGGGGTCGGGTGAGCTGTTCGTCACCGAGGCGGACGAAAGCGACGGTTCCTTCCTCCTGGGTCGTCCGGCCGTCGGGGTCATCACCAACATCGAGCTGGATCACGTCGACTTCTATGTGGGCGGGCTCGAGGAGATCGAGAGCGCGTTCACAGCGTTCGCCGGACGATGCGCGCACGTCGTCGTCTGCGCCGACGACCCGTCCGCGATGCGCGCGGTCGGGGCGGCGGGTCGGCCGGTCACGACGTACGGCACGCGACCGGATGCCGGGATCCGCGTGGACGTCGCCTCGGTCGGGCCGGGGGGCGCATCCGCGAAGCTGGACTCGGGAGGAGGGTCCCACGATCTCCGGTTGGCCGTAGACGGCGCACACAACCTGCTGAACGCGGCGGCGGCGGTGGCGGTCGCGGAGGCGGTCGGCGTCCCCGCAGACGCGGCCGTCGCGGCGCTCGCCGGGTTCGCCGGGGTCCATCGCCGCTTCGAGCGCCGGGGATCGGCGCGCGGCGCCGACTTCTACGACGACTACGGGCACGTCCCGACCGAACTCGAGGTGACGCTGGACGTCGCGCGCCGGACCGACCACCGTCGGGTCCTCGCGGTCTTCCAGCCGCACCGCTACTCCAGGACGCAGGCGTTGTGGAAGGAGCTCGGGGCGAGCCTGGTCGGCGCCGACGTCATCGTGGTGACCGACGTCTACGGCGCCGCGCAGGAGCCGATCCCCGGCGTGACCGGCAAGCTGGTGGTCGAGGGCATCGCCCGCACGGGGTGTGACCGTCGGGTCGTCTACCTGCCGCACCGCAACGACGTCGTCGAGTTCCTCGCGCGCGAGGTCCGCCGGGGCGACCTGGTCCTGACGATGGGGTGCGGCGACGTCTGGATGCTGGGCGACGCCGCGCTCGAACGGATCGAGGAGGCGTCGTGACGATCACACACGGCAACGTGGGCCGGGCGGAGGCGATCCTGCGGGCCGCGTGCGGCGAGCGGGTCCGCACGCGGTTCGAGCTCGCGGCCCTCACCACGTTCCGGATCGGCGGGCCTGCCGCCCTCTTCCTGGAACCCGAGTCCGAGTCGGATCTGGTCGCGGTGTCCGAGGCCGTACGCCAGACGGGCATCCGGGTGGCCGTGCTCGGGAAGGGCTCGAACGTCCTGGTCGCCGACGAGGGGTTCCCCGGCCTCGTGCTGCGTCTCGGCCGCGGCTACCGCTGGTCGGCTCGAGACGGCGAGCGGCTCACCGCCGGGGGCGCGATGCCGCTGCCCGCGCTGGCAGGCGTTGCCCTCGCGCACGGGCTCTCCGGGCTGGAGTTCGGGGTGGCGATCCCGGCCTCGCTGGGCGGCGCCGTTCGGATGAACGCCGGCGCCCACGGCGGGACGCTCGGAGACGTGGTCGAGTCCGTCGACGTGTTCGGCCTAGGCGACGGGACAGCGCAACGCGTGAGCGCGAACGACACGGGCTTCTCCTATCGCCGCTCAGATCTCGGGCCCGGCGCCGTCGTCGTGGGCGCCACGGTCCGGCTGCGATCCGGCGATCCCGCCGAGATCCGGGCTCGGATGGACGAGGCTCGCGATTGGCGCCGTCGGACGCAGCCGCTCGCCGAACCGAACTGCGGGAGCGTCTTCAAGAATCCCCCCGGTGACCACGCCGCCCGTCTGATCGAGGAGGCGGGGGCCAAGGGTCGTCGTCTCGGCCTCGCCTCGATCTCGACGAAGCACGCGAACTTCATCATCGCGTCCGACGGTGCGACCGCCGCCGACGTCGTGTCCTTGATCCGCGAGGTCCAGGACCTCGTCGCGCAGCGATCGGGCGTCCGTCTCGAACCGGAGGTGCATCTGCTTGGGGATCTCGACCTCGCGTCCCGCTGAGTGGTTGCGGTCGCGCCGCGGCCGTCGCCGAACAGCGTTGATCGCCGTGGGATCGATCGCGCTCGTGATCGGTGGGGTGGCCTCGTCGCGGTCGTCCGTGTTCGACGTTCGCCGGATCGACGTGTCGGGCGCCGACCACCTGCATCGGCCCCAGATCGTCCGGATCGCCGGCATCTCGAACGCGACCAACGCGCTCTGGCTCGACGAGGGGGTGGCCGAGCGCCGTCTCGAGGCCGAGCCGTGGATCGCGGACGCCGACGTCCATGTGACCCTCCCGCTGACGGTGCAGATCACCGTCCACGAACGCTCACCGGTCGCCGTCACGCGGGGTGCGGTGACCTCGCTGATGGCCGCCGACGGGACCGCCCTCGGATCGGGGAGGGTCCCCCGGGGTCTCCCGGTGATCGACCTTGGCGGCGCGGGGAGCGTCGAGGGCATCCGACCGAACCCGGTCGGCGCCGCCACGGTGCTCGGCGCGATGGCGCCGGCCCTGCGGGCGCAGGTTGCCCGCGTCCGCGTCCTGCTGGACGGGACGCTCGAGCTCCGTCTGCGGGGTGGCCCGACCGTTGCCTTCGGCACGCCGGAGGACGCCGAGCGCAAGGCCGTGACGATCCGGTGGGTGCTCGCGTGGGCCGGGAGCGAGGGGACGCCCCTGCGAACCCTCTCGGTCGTCTCCGCGCTCGCGCCGGCCGCGACGTTCATCGATCCGGCCTGATCGAGCGGTTGTTACACGCACGACTAACGCGACCAGTGGGGATATTGACGGACCAGGGCTTTGATAGTAGCGTGCCGTAGTCAACGTCAAGTAGATATAACAATCAACGTTCAGTTGAGGTTCAGTCCTTCGGGAGACACAACGGCGTTTCCCCAGGTAGACCGGGGGCTTCACCCGGGGAGCGGAGATCTCGGTGATGGATTCTCCTCAAAACTACCTCGCCGTCATCAAAGTAGTCGGGATCGGCGGGGGCGGTGTGAATGCGGTCAACCGCATGATCGAGGGCGGCCTGCGCGGGGTCGAGTTCATCGCGGTGAACACGGACGCGCAGACGCTGCTGATGTCGGACGCGGAGGTCAAACTCGACATCGGCCGTGAGACGACGCGCGGCCTCGGCGCGGGTTCGGACCCCGAGGTCGGTCGCCGGGCGGCCGAGGAACACCGTGATGAGATCGAAGAGATCCTCAAGGGCGCCGACATGGTGTTCGTCACTGCGGGCGAGGGCGGTGGCACCGGGACCGGCGGCGCGCCCATCGTGGCCGAGATCGCCCGCGGGCTCGACGCGCTCACGATCGGCGTCGTGACGCGGCCGTTCGGGTTCGAGGGTCGTCTGCGCGCGACGCAGGCGGACCTCGGGATCACCGAGCTGAAGAAGGCCGTGGACACGTTGATCGTCGTGCCCAACGATCGCCTGCTCCAGGTCTCCGACCCCAGCACCCCGATGATCGACGCGTTCCGCACCGCGGACCAGGTCCTGTTCCAGGGTGTGGACGGCATCACGTCGCTCATCACGACGCCGGGCCTGATCAACCTCGACTTCGCGGACGTCAGGTCGGTCATGACGGGCGCGGGGTCCGCTCTGATGGGGATCGGTCAGGGCTCGGGCGAGGACCGAGCCGAGGAGGCCGCTCGGTCGGCGATCTCGTCGCCGCTGCTGGAATCCTCGATCGAGGGCGCGCGCGGGTTGCTGCTGTCGGTCGCCGGGCCAATGGGCCTCACCCTGCACGAGGTGAACAGGGCCGCGGACGCGATCACCCGCGTCGCGCACCCCGACGCGAACATCATCTTCGGCGCCGTGATCGATGACGCCCTGGGCGAGGAGATCCGCGTGACGGTGATCGCCGCCGGGTTCGACAAGGCGCTGACCGCGCCGGCGACGTCCAGGTTCGCGGAGAGCCGTCTGTCGCGCCTGCTCGAGGAGCCCGAGACCCTGACGGTGATCGAGCCGGTCCCGGCGGCATCATCGCCGATCGAGGACGAGGACGACGTCATGCCGATGCCGTCGATCCTGGTCGATGACGAGGACGAGATCTTCAAGCCCGCGCAGGAGGGGGTCGCGTTCGACGCCGAGGAGGATCTCGACATCCCGGACTTCTTGAAGACCTAGGTGGCCGAACGTTCGCCCCGCACCGTGGGGGGCGGGATCGTGTTCGAGCGGTCAGAGGCGACCTTCCCCCGCCTCTGGGGCCCGGGGTCCCGCCCCCCCTTCCATGAACCGGATCCCGCGGCTCCTCCGAACGCCGCGAGGTCGGTGCTGATGTTGTTCGTGTGCCTCCTGTTTCTGACTGTAGGCTTCTGTTACCTTGCGTGACGTGCCGGCCGACCCCACGCCCGACGCCCTCGTCGCGAACCTGACGACGATCCGCGAACGGATCGCGGGCGCATGCGAACGTGGCGGGCGAGACCCCGGCGAGGTCCGCATCGTGGCCGCGGCCAAGACCGTCGAGCCCGAGGCGATCGAACGCGTCCGCGACGCGGGCGTCCGCGAGGTGGGGGAGAACTACGTCAAGGAGCTCCGCACCAAACGGGATCGGGTGGACGGGATCGTCTGGCATTTCATCGGGACCCTGCAGAGCCATTCGGCGCACCACGTTGCCGAGCTCGCCGACATCGTCGAGACCGTCACGCCCGGACGCGCGACGGAGCGTCTCGCGCGGCGCGCGGTGGACATCGGCCGGTCGATCCCGGTGTTGATCGAGGTGGACTTCACGGGCGAGCGAACGGGCGTCGCGCCCGACGGGGTTGAAGTGGCGGCCGACCAGGTCGCCGGGACCGACGGCGTGGATCTCGTCGGCCTGATGACCCTGCCGCCGATACCGTCCGTCGCCGAGGACTCCCGCCCGTTCTTCCGCCGTCTGCGGGAACTTCGGGACGGGGTGGCGGCGCACCATCCCGAGGCGGCGGAGCTCTCCATGGGAATGTCGCTCGATTACCCGGTTGCGGTGGAGGAAGGCGCTACGATGGTCC
>CBRGMI010000052.1:0-10890 GCA_967797495.1 uncultured bacterium | reverse complement strand
TCGGCGCCGAACAGCTCCTTGGCGCGATCGATCGCCAGCTGCTCCGTGACGTCGACGAACCTGCAGCCGCCGTAGTAGCGATGGCCCGGATATCCCTCCGCGTACTTGTTGTTCATCGTGGACGCCTGCGCGGCGAGCACCGCGGGGCTGGCGTAGTTCTCCGATGCGATCAGCCGCAGCGTGCTCCGTTCGCGCCGCAGCTCGCCCGAGATCGCGTCGGCGACCTCGGGATCGGTCGAGCGCAGCGCATCCCAATCCGCGACGAACCCGTCGCCGGTCTCTCGTCGTTCAGGCATCTCAGCGCTCTCCTCGTTCGATCTCGGCGACCTGCCGGAGCCGTCGCTCGTGACGTCCTCCCTCGAACGGCGTCTCGAGCCAGAGCTGGAGGATCTCTCGTGCCAGCTGCACGGCCACGATGCGGCCTCCCATCGCGAGCACGTTCGCGTCGTTGTGGCGGCGGGACAGCTCCGCGAGGTGCGGGTCGTTGCAGAGCGCGGCCCGGGCACCCTTGACCTTGTTGGCCGCGAGCTGCTCCCCCTGTCCCGAACCGCCGAGCACGATCCCGCGGTCGGCGCGCCCGTCGACGACCGCGCGCGCGGCGGCCGCGCAGAAGTCCGGGTAGTCCACCATCTCCTCCGAGTCGGTCCCCACGTCGAGCACCTCGTGCCCGTGGTCGGTCAGGTAGGCCTTGAGCGCCTCCTTGAGCGGATACCCCGCGTGGTCGGATCCCATCGAGATCCGCACGTCTAGGATCCCGTCGACCCGGTGGCCGTGCGTACGTGCGTGCGGCCGACGAGCCCGTCGGCCAGCCGCGAGCACCACGCGTCGAGCTCGGCGGCGACGGCCCGGAACGCGTCCAGGGGCATGCCGAGCGGGTCCGCGATCCCCTCGTCCCGCGGGTCGCCCTCGAAGCCACCCCGACGGAGCCGGTCGGCCTCGGCGATGCGCTCGGACAGGCGTCCGAGCGACGCGTCCTCGATCTCCGGCAACGCCTCGAGGATCCGGACGAGCTCCTTGAGCGTGAAGGTGCGCGAGCCCGTCTCGCCGGCGAGCGCTCGGGCGTGCTCGGTGGCCATCGCGACGACCAGGTCCGCCCGAGCGACGTCCTCGTCGGAGACCTCCCGCGCGCGATGACCCGAGATATCGACCCCGCGTTCGGCGGCCGCGCGGATCGAGTTCGGATCCGCGCCCGAGCCGGTCCACCCCATGGTCCCCGCGGATGCGACCTCGGGCGCATCGTGCCCCATCCGCTCCGCGAACGCGGCCCGCAGGAGCCCCTCCGCGATCGGCGACCGACACACGTTGCCCGTGCACACCACCAGGACCCTTGCCATGGGGCCGCGAGTCTACACCGGGCCCTCGGAGCCCCCGGGCGGCCGGAGCTCACGCAACGCCTCGGCGACGGCTCGTTCCGACACCGCGCCGGCGCGTACCACGGACGTCCTCCCGTGGGCGAGGTCGACCACCGTCGAGGCCGTGCCCGCGAGCGGCTCCTGTGCGCAGAGGTACACCTCGACGGCGTCGGCGAACGTCGCCTCGACGCCGTCGCACGTCGCCGGCGTCGGGTCCCCGCTGCGGTTCGCGCTGCTGACCGCGAGCGGACCGGTGCGCGCGAGCAGGGCCAGGGTCAGCGGGTGGTGCGGCATCCGAACCCCGATCGTCGCGGCATCGCCGCCGAGGTCCCAGCCGCGCGACGCCTGCGTCCTCCGCAGCACGATCGTGAGCGGGCCGGCCCAGAACCGGAGGGCGAGCGCCTCGGCGTGCTCGTCGAAGGTAGCGATCCCCCGGGCGTCCTCCGTCGAGGGCACCAGGACCGGCAGCTCGAGCTCGCGCGGGCGCCCCTTCGCCTCGAACAGCCGCGCGGTGGCCGAGGGATCGTCGGGCCGAGTTCCGATGCCGTAGACCGTGTCCGTCGGCAGGACGATGAGCGAGCCGTCGAGCGCCGCCCGCGCAGCCGTCTCGATGGCGTCGAGCGGCGATGTCACGGCGCCCGGGCGAGGACCACCCGGTCGCGGCCCGTGAGATCGGGCTCGACGCGGACCTCCGAGAACGCGGCCGAGAGCGCGCGCACCACGGGGTCGCCGAGCCTGGCGCCGATCTCGACCGCCAGGACGCCGCCGCCGCGCAACCATCGGGAGGCCTGCTCGCCCAGTCGCTCGTAGACGTCGATCCCCCCGACCAACGCGAGGACCGGATCGGCCCGCACCTCGGCCGGCAGGTCCTCGACGTCCTCCGCCGCTACGTACGGCGGGTTGCTCACGACGACGTCCACCCTTCCCCGCAGGACGGCGGGCAGGGGTTCGAGGAGGTCGCCCTCCAGGACGGTCACGGCGAGCCCCAGCCGCGCGGCGTTCGCCCGGGCGAGCTCGACGGCCTCGGGGGACAGGTCCGTCGCGAACACCGTGGCATCGGGTCGCTCGTCCTTGACGGCGAGCGCGATCGCGCCGGTGCCCGTGCCCGCGTCGACGACCACCGCGTCCTCGCGGCCGCCGACCTCCGCGAGCGCGTGCTCGACCAGGAGCTCGGTCTCGGGCCGGGGGACGAACACGCCGGGCCGGACCTCGAGCGTGATCCCTCGGAACGGTTGGTCGCCGGTCAGGTGCTGCACCGGGGTGCCGGCGCAGCGCTGGCAGATCGCGCGACCGAACATCCGGGCCTCGCGCGTGTCGAGCCCGGCCGAACGCGCGTACAGCCCGGCTCGGTCGGTGCCGAGCACGTGCATCAGCAGGATCTCGGCCGTCGCGTCGGGGCTCTCGACCCCGTGCCGATCCAGGTAGCCGCTCGCGCGCCGCAGGACCTCGGCGGGACGCATGGTCAGGGTTCCCCTTCCACGTCGCCCTCGCCGTCGCCGCGGGCCAGCTGGTCCGCGCGCTCGGCGGCGTGCAGCGCGTCGACGAAGGCGTCCAGGTCCCCCGCCAGCACGTCGGGCAGGCGGTGGACCGTCAGCTTGACGCGGTGATCGGTCACGCGGTTCTCGGGGAAGTTGTACGTGCGGATCTTCTCGGCGCGTTCTCCGGTACCGACCTGCGAGCGTCGGGCCGCGGCCTCCTTGGCGGCGGCCTCCTCCTGCGCGCGATGGAGGAGGCGGGCGCGCAGGTACCGCATCGCCTTCTCGCGGTTCTGCAGCTGCGACCGTTCCTCCTGGCTCCCGACCACGATGCCGGTCGGCTTGTGGGTGATCCGCACGGCCGAATCGGTCGTGTTCACCGACTGCCCCCCCGGCCCGGCCGAACGGAACACATCGATCTTCAGGTCCTCCGGCCGGATGGCGACCTCGACGTCCTCGGCCGCCGGCAGAACCGCTACGGTCGCCGTCGAGGTGTGGATACGCCCGGAGGACTCCGTCACGGGCACGCGCTGGACACGGTGCACGCCGGACTCGTGCTTCAGCCGCGAGTACGCGTCCCTACCCTTGACCTCGAGCACGATCTCCTTGAACCCGCCGAGGTCCGACGGCGAGGCCGAGAGCACCTCGGTCTTCCATCGCTGACGCTCCGCCTGGTGCTGGTACATCTCGTACAGCGTCCCGGCCCACAGCGCCGCCTCGTCGCCGCCCGCCCCCGCGCGGATCTCGACCACGACATCCTTGCCGTCGTTGGGATCCTTGGGGACGAGGAGCGCCTCCAGGCGGGTGCGGAGCTCGGCGGCGCGGGCCTCGGCGGTCTCGGCCTCCCCCCGCAGGAACGCCGCCATCTCCGGGTCGGACTCGTCCTTGGCGAGGGTGGTCGCCTCCTCGGCCTGCTGGAGGGCCGCGCGGTACTCCCGGAACGGCGCGACGATCTCGCCGAGCTCGGACAGGTCCTTGCCCAGTCTGCGCAGGCGGTCGGGGTCCTTCGCCACGTCGGGCGACGCCATCTCGCCCTGGAGGCGTTCGTAGCGCTGCTCGAGCTCCTCGAGCCGGTCCGAGAGATCCATGCCCGGATTATCCAGGCATGTGACGCGGGCTACGACGGCGGGAGCGGGTCCTCAGGCGTACGGAGGGTGGTCGTCGCCCTCGTCGTCGACCTCGCCCCAGTCCAGATCGAGCGCGGGGATGTCCAGCTCCATCGCGTCCGTCCCCTCCCACGGCTCCTCGTAGAACGGGTCGAGGATGCCCGCGTCGTGGTCGCCGGCCTTGGCCACCTCGCTCGTCGGTTGGCGTGCGGCGGTTGCCTCCACCCCGGTCGGCTCGGCGGCTTCATCATTGGGCTCGGCCGACGGCGCGGTCGCGTTCGAGGTCGCGTGCTCGTCCGCCGGTGTCCCCTCCGGTGTCCCCTCGTCGGGCTCGTCCAGCAGGTCCCTGATCGCCGGGATCTCCGGGATCGTGAACTGAACGTCCATCGCGCTCTCCAGATCCCTGGCGACGCCGATCAGCCGCTCCTGCATGGAGGCGATCTGATCCACGAGCGCGTCGCGCCGAGTAGACAGCCCGGCGATCGTCCGGTCGGCCTCCTCGCGCGCGGTCCGCACGGCGGCCTCCGCACGCGATCGCGCCTCCTCGGCCTTGGCCTGGCCGTCGGTCCGGATCCGGTCCGCGTCGGCGCGGGCCTCGCGCGTCACCCGTTCCGCGTCGCGGTGGGCCTCACTCGTGATCGTCTCGGCGACGTGGTCGGCCTCGCGGATCACGCTTGCGACCCGTTCCCCGAGCTGCTGGTAGGGATCCTGGCGCGGCCGTGCGGTCGTTTGGCGCACGGTCTGGGCCTCGGCCTGCGCGTCGCGGAGCAGCACGCGCATGAGCTCGATCTGATCGGCGAGCTGCCCGAGGTACGCCCGGACCTGGTCGGGGTCGTACCCTCGCCTGATCGTCACGAACTCCCGTCGCCGGATCTGCTCGGCGGAGATCAGGACGGGGAGGTCGAGGTTCGTCGCGGACATGGGGAAGCCTCCTCGAACGCTCGCTGGGCTCCGGAGGCTACACCCATGAGCACACGATGCAAGCATCCCGGCCGCTCGTGGCCTGGTTACGCCCGGGGGCCTCCTCAGGTGCCGGGCGTCAGCTCCGACTCGCGACGCAGGACCTCGTTGAACGAGGCGATCGCGACCTCGATCTGAGCACGATCGGGGGGCTTGGTGGTGATCTTCTGCAGCCACAGCCCCGGCACCATCAGCGCGTGGATCACCCTCGATCGCGGGAACCGGGCCCCGAGCCGTAGCAGCTCGAACGCGATCCCCGCGATGATCGGGATCGCGACGATCCTCGACCCGATGCGCCACCACAGGCCGGGGCTGCCGAACAACGCGAACACGAAGATCGTGATAACCATCACGAGGAGGAGGAAGTTCGTCCCGCATCGCACGTGCAGCGTCGAGTAGTCGTCGACGCGCTCGGGGACCAGCGGCTCCTCGTGCTCGAACGCGGCGATGGTCTTGTGCTCGGCTCCGTGGTACTGGAAGACGCGGCGGATGTCCTTGGCACGGCCGATCAGCAACAGGTAGCCGAGGAACAGCGCCACGCGGAAGATGCCCTCGAGCGCGTTCACCATGATGCTCGAGTCGACGCTCCGCCCGACCCATCGGAACGCGACGGCCGGCAGGACGACGAACAGCCCGATGAAGATCACCGCGGCGATCGCCATCGACAGACCCATCTGGCGCGACGAGAGGCGCTCGTCCTCGGGCACGGACTCCCGCGCCGAGACCGACAGCGCGCGGAACCCGATCCCCAGAGCCTGTCCGAGCGCGATCACACCGCGGATGAACGGCTTCGCCAGCACAGGGTGTCGCTTGGCCACCGAGTCGATGTCGTGCGACTCGATGTGCAGATCTCCGGCCGGCCTGCGCACGGCGACGGCCCAGACGTCGCGGCCACGCATCATCACCCCTTCGACGACGGCCTGACCGCCGTAGAAGTGGGCAGGTGGGGTGGTCGCTTCCTGGGCCATCCGGGCAGGGTCAGCCCTGCTCGTCGGCCGGGGGCTCGGCAGGCTGCGGGGGGACGGAGACTGCGGGCCCGCGCGAAGCCTCTCGGTCCTTGACCGCCGCGGCCTGGTCGGCCTGCTGCTTCGCGTAGCGGCGCTGGAACCGTTCGACCCGTCCGCCCGTGTCGACCAGCTTCTGCTTGCCCGTGTAGAACGGGTGACAGTTCGAGCAGATCTCCACGCGCAGCTCGGATCGGGTGCTCCGGGTCGTGAACGTGTTCCCGCAGGAACAGTGCACGGTCGCGACTACGTACTCGGGATGGATGTCCGGCTTCATCTTCCGTGCCTCTCCTTGTCTTCAGGGTGGGTGGTCGGCGTCCAACGGGACCCGTCCAACGGGACCCGTCCGACGGCACCCAGCTTACGAGGCCGGGGCCTTCGCGATCTCCCGTAGGAACTGCTCGTTGGACTTGGTGGCCCGGATCTTGTCGGTGAGCAGCTCGAGCGCGGCCCCCGGCTCGAGCGCGTGGAGCACCCGCCGCAGGCGCCACACGAGCGCGAGCTCCTCGGTCGGCATCAGCAGCTCCTCCTTGCGGGTGCTGCTCGCCTCGACGTTGATCGCGGGGAACAGGCGCTTCTCGGCGAGCTGTCGATCGAGTCGGAGCTCCATGTTGCCGGTGCCCTTGAACTCCTCGAAGATCCCCTCGTCCATCCGGGACCCGGTCTCGACGAGGGCGCTCGCGATGATGGTAACGCTCCCACCCTCCTCGATGTTCCGGGCGGCCCCGAAGAACCGCCGGGGCGGGTACAGGGCGGTCGAGTCGATCCCGCCGGACAGGATCTTGCCCGAGGCCGGCGCGGCGAGGTTGTAGGCGCGCGCGAGCCGGGTGATCGAGTCGAGGATGATCGCGACGTCCTGACCCATCTCGGCCAGGCGCTTGGCCCGCTCTAGGACGAGCTCCGTCACCTGGATGTGCTGGTCCGGCGGCTTGTCGAACGTCGAGTACACGACCTCGGCCGCCTGCACCGTCCGCTGCCAGTCCGTGACCTCCTCGGGCCGCTCGTCGACGAGGAGCACCATCACGTGGGTCTCCGGACTCGACTGGATGATGCCGCTCGCGATGTTCTTCAGCACGGTGGTCTTCCCCGCCTTCGGCGGTGAGACCACCATGCCACGCTGCCCCTTCCCGATCGGCGACACCATGTCCATGATCCGTCCGGTCACATCGGTCGGGCCCGTCTCCAGGTGGAAGCGCTCGTTGGGGAACAGCGGCGTCAGCTTGTCGAAGTTCGGCCGCTGCTTCGCCTCCTCGGGGTCCATGCCGTTCACCGAGTCGATCTGCAGCAGCGCGAAGTACTTCTCGCTGTCCTTTGGCTGCCGAACCTTGCCGGCGACGGTGTCCCCCTTGCGCAGCATGAACCGACGGACCTGCGAGAGGGACACGTAGATGTCCTGCTGCCCCGGCAGGTAGCCGGAAGTGCGCAGGAACCCGTAGCCCTCGGGCAGGACGTCGAGCAGCCCGGTCGCGGTCGGCGCGGTCTGGAGCTCCTCCTCCCGCATCTCGATCTCTCGCTGGCGGCGCTCCTCGCGCTGGCGGCGGCGCTCCTCGCGTGACGGCCGTCGGCGTGGACCTCCCTCGCGATCGCGCTGCTGTTGCCCGGCGTCGGGACGGCCACCCGGTGGACGGGCCCCTTCCCGGCGGTCATCGCGTTGACGTTGGTCGCGCTGATCCGGCTGCGGGCGCTGGCGCGTGTCGCCGTTGCCGGAGGTGTCCCGCATGTCGACGTACGCCTGGCCGCTCGTCGGGCTCGTCGTCGTATCGCTCGACGCCACCGTCGTGTCACTCGACGCCATCGAGGCGTCGGGCGCCGCGGCAGCGACGGATGATCCATCGGCTCGCTCGCCGTTGGTGTGCGCGATGATCCTGTCGACCAGGTCGGCCTTCTTCAATCCCTTGTGCCCCTCGATACCCAGGTCCGCCGCGATCTGATGCAGCTCCGCGGCGACCTTTCCCTCCAGGACACGCTTATCGGTGGTGGCCACTCATGCTCCTTTCTCGAGTTCCTGCTTGAGGGCCTTCCAGTCCCCGAGGAACTTCTCCAGTCCTGCGTCGGTGAGCGGGTGCTTCACCAACTGCTTGAACACCGCGAAGGGCATCGTCGCGATGTCGGCGCCCGCGAGCGCCGACTCGACGATGTGCATCGGGTGTCGCAGCGACGCGGCGAGCACCAGCGTGTCGTACCCCTGGATCTCGTAGATGTCGCAGATCTTGCGGAGCGCGTCCATCCCGTCGGACGCGACGTCGTCCAGGCGTCCGAGGAACGGCGACACGATGTACGCCCCGATCTCGGCGGCGAGGATCGCCTGCGCCGGAGAGAACACGAGGGTGACGTTGATCTTGATCCCGTCGTCGATCAGGCGCTTGCCCGCGTTCAGGCCCTCCGGGGTCATCGGGACCTTCACGACGGCGTTCGGCGCCATCTGCGCCAGATCCAACCCCTGCCGGTACATCGCCTCGGGCTCGAGCTCGGTCGTCTCGAGCGAGATCGGTCCCTCGACCTCCGACAGGATCTCCTTCCAGACCCGCTCGGGGTCATCGTTCTCCTTCGCCACCAACGAGGGGTTGGTCGTCACGCCGCCGAGCACGCCCCAGCGGTTGATCTCGCGGATCTCCTCGATGTTGGCCGTGTCCAGGAACAGCTTCACGTTCTGCCTCCTTCGTTCGCCGCCGCCACGGGAGCGGGGGCACGACCCCCGCGCTCGCCGCCCGCCGTGACGCCGGCCGGCGCCGTCCGTTCGGTCGCTCGTTCCATCACGAGGTCGATGATCGCCGCCAGGGCGCGATCGAAGCTGTAGTTGGCGATCACGGGGACGCCGTGCGACAGCGCCTGGCTCTTGATGTACCGCTGCACGCGCCGGATGTCGTCGAACCGGTCGAGGTAGCGCTCCGCCGGCCGCCCCGTGTGCTCGGACGCCCGCGCCGCGAAGTGGCTTCGGTGCACCTCGTCCTCCTCGATCGTGATCACGACCGGGACGGCCAGGATGCGTTCGCGCCATGGGTCGAGGTCCAGGAAGCCCGGCACCACGTGGGCGCCCTCGATGATCAGGTGCGTCCCCTCCATCGCTGCGCGCTCGACGAGCGCCTGCACGCCGACCGCGACCGCCGCGGTCTGCTCCCGGAACCCGACGACCACCTCGTCCCTCGACGGGGGCTCGCGCAGGACGGAGCCCGCCTCGAACGACGACGCATGCAGCGTCGGCATGAGCTCGTGGGAGAACAGCGCGCGCATCACCTCTCGGATCGCGTCGGTCGCGACCACTCGGACGATCCCGAGCCGCGTCGCGAGCTGGGTCGCGAGGGTGGACTTGCCCACCCCGGTCGCCCCACCGATCAGCACCACCAGCGGGACCTGGAGCGCCTCGATCTCGCGCCAGCGCCGGAAGTTCCGCGCGTATCGCTCGCCGGCCAGGTCCACGAGGACGCCGAGCGCGAGCTCCCCGAGCTGTTCGCTCGAGATCGATGGGGCGCCGAGCTCGCGCAGGCGCTGCTCGATCGCCTCGGCGACCTGGTACGCGCGAACCGGCGACAGCCCGGTCACCATGACCTGCGACGCCATCAGGCCCTTCGAGTACGGCAGGCCCGAGTCGCGATCCGAGATCAGGATCTGAGGGTTCTTGGGGTCGTTCGTCATCTCTATTGGTTTCTCTGGTCGTTCCTTTGGGCGCTTCGCTCTCCGGCGAGACCGATCGTCTCCCTCAATGCGGTCGGAAGGTCCGTCTCGCCCTCCAACTCCACGGCGCGGTTGTCCACGAAGACCACCTCGGCGCCCCGGGCCATCGCCCGGTCGCACGCGACGTCGACCGCGGCGGCCTTGAGCTCCGACAGGAGCACCTCGTAGGCCTCCGCCCCGTCCAGGTCTCGTGCCAGGCCGGCCCGATCGGCGAGCCTGGCACTCCACCCGACCACTCGGCATCCGTGGGTCCGCTCGAGGGCTTCCGCTTGTCTCGCGGCCACCGCCCCGGGCGCCGTCGTGGTGAAGAACACGTCCCTCCCCCGCACATCGCCGAGTGGCTGTGGTTCGAAGTCCGTCACGATGAGCCGGGCATCAGCGTTCAGCCGTTCGGCGTGGGACCTGAGGGTAGGGATGTTCTGCAGCCCGGCTGGGCTACGCGCCATGGTAACAACGACAAGGTCCGATAGCAACAGCCGCAGGGGCCCCAGGTACCCGCCGAGGTACTCCGGGGGAGCGGTCGCCGGGACGACCAGGATCCCCGCGTCCCACGGGAACGGGGGCATCGAGGCCCCGCTCCCGTCGACGATCACGGTCCGGGCGCCGAGCCCGAGCGCGACCTCCGCGGCCGCGCGGACGTTGGTCGACGAGGAGCGCCCCGCAAGCCCGCCGCCCGCGCGCCGGGCGCCCACCGTCGTGACGCCGCTCGTGGCCGCGATCTCCAGGTAGTCCGAGGCGGCATGGCGGCCCCGGCGGACCAGCTCGAGCAGCGCCTCGAGCGTGACCGAGCCGGCCTCGGCGATCTCGGGTTCGGGAGGCCCTCCCCGGCCCATCGCGACGACGACCGGATCGAACCCGTGCGCGGCGGCCACGCGCGCGGTCTCGCCCGAAACGGCGGTCTTGCCCGTTCGCTTCCCGATCCCGATCACCGCGATCGTCGCGACGGGCAGGGGTCCCTGGTCCACGGGCGGGTCGAGCCGGAAGTCGGGACCGAGGTAGGCCACGCCCCTTGCCAGCGCGACGGCCGCGACCTCCATCCGCTCGCGGTACCCGAGTACGGGTTCGTCCGACAGGTCGAAGATCCCCTCGGGGGCGAGCTCGTCGATCGCGACGGCGAGCGCCGACGCGACCGAACGGTCCGGGACCGAACCGCGCAGCGGGATCCCGAGGTCGAGCGCGCCCGAAGGGTCGAGCTTCTCGCCGCCGCCCGCGAACACCGCCGCGATCGGATCGAGCCCGCGCCCCCGCAGCTCGTCGATCGCCCAGCGGGTGACGGGCGGGTAGTGCTCACCGTCGACGAGGACGACGACTTTCATCCGAT
>CBRGMI010000051.1:0-10966 GCA_967797495.1 uncultured bacterium | reverse complement strand
CAGGTCATGTCGGCGAGGGCGTCTAGCCCTCGGACCGCTCGTCGGAGCCCTCGGCGGCCTCGCCCTCCTCGCCCTCCTCGCCCTCGGCGGCCTCGCCCTCCGCGGCCTCCGCCTCGGCGGCGGCGGCCTCCTCCTCCTCGAGCTCGACGGCCATCTGGGGCTGTTGCACCGCGACGACGGACTCCTCGGGGTTGGTCAGGATCGTCGCGCCCTTGGGCGCGACGAGATCGCTCACGCGCAGCGACATCCCGATCTCGAGGGTCGTGATGTCGGCGTCGATCGCCTCGGGCACGTCGCCGGGCAGGGACTCGACCTCCAGCTCCCACAGGTGGTGCTCGACGACGCCGCCGGCCTTCACGCCGACCGATTCGCCGACGATGCGCACCGGGATCGACAGGTGGAGCTTCTCGTCACGGCGGACGGCGAGGAAGTCGACGTGGATGAAACGACCATGGATGTGATCGCGCTGGACGTCGCGCGGGATGATCAGGTGCTCGGTCCCGTCGACGACGAGGTCGACCAGGACGTTGCTGCCGGCGCCGGTATGGAGGACGTGGAACAGGTCCCTGGCGTCCACGGACAGCGGGGTCGAGTCCATCCCGTGCCCGTACAGCACCCCCGGCACGCGGCCGGCGGCCCGCAGCTTGCGGGCGACGCCCTTGCCGGTGCCTTCCCTGGGCTCGGCGACGAGCTTGACTTCGGCCATGTTCGGGTCCTTCGAGGCGTCGGGGTCTCGGGCGGGCATGGTACCAACAGGCCGCCGCTATGAGACCGGGTGCTCGCGCGTCTGGGGAGTGATGAGCCAGACCACCGGTATCGTCCGATCCGCCATGGACGATCGCGCCGACCTCGACGACCTTTACGTGCGGGACATGCCGGGCGCCGTTCGGCTGGCCGCCCTGATCACGGGCGACGCGGACCTTGCCCAGGACATCGCCCACGACGCGTTCCTGCGGTCGGTGGGCCGCTTCCGGCACCTCCGGCAGCCCGAGGCGTTCGAGGCCTACCTGCGACGGGCCGTGGTGAACGCGTGCACCTCGTACTTCCGCCGCCGGAAGGTGGAGGCCGCGTACCTGCGCGGCCGGGCTCGGGGTGCGGCGCCGGTCGACGAGCCGGACCACGGCCGCCGAGACGAGCTCCGGGCGGCGCTCTCGGCCCTGCCGGCGCGGCAGCGGGCCGCCGTGGTGCTCCGGTACTACGCCGACCTGTCCGAACAGCAGGCGGGCGAGGCGCTCGGGTGCTCCGCGGCCGCCGTTCGGTCGATGGTCGCCCGCGCGATGGAGACGCTCCGCGAACGGATCCCGAGGAGTGAGGACACGTGAACGATCTCGAACGCGACCTTCGCGAGGTGCTCGACGTGGACGCCCGGCGCGTCCCCACCCCGGTCTCGGCGCCCGAGAGGCTCCGGCGGTCCGTCCGTCGCCGGCAGGCGGTGTTCGGAGGAGTCGTCGGGCTCTCGGCGCTCGCGATCGTCGCCGGGATCGTGGCGGGAGCGACGATGCTCCTCCCGGTCAGGAGCAGCCAGCCGGGGGGCGAGGGGCCCACGACGACCGGCACCCTCAACGGGATCACGATCACCTACCCGCGGGCGTGGAGCCTGATCGACCCGGACGAAGCGGGGCTGAACGGGTCCCCTCAGATGGCGGAGGTCCCGCTCCCGCGCATCATGCTCGCGCTGGCGCCGACCGATCCCGGAGAGACGTTCGGCTGCCCGGGCCAGGCAGGTGGCGGCGCGACCTTCCTCATGACGGTCCAGGAGGAGCCCTTGGCGCTCGACGGGCCCTCGTCCGGCCAGTGGCCGGCCGAACTCCGGGCGATGACCGTGGGCGCGTCCGAGTCGGCCTGCTACCCGGACTGGGACTTCCTCCGGGCCGGATGGACGGCATCGGGTCGCACGTTCGAGGCGCGGGTCGGCATCGCCCCGGATGCGAGCGCCGACGACCGCGATGCCTTGTTCGCTGCATTCGCCTCGATGACGTTCGAGCCTTCCGCTGACGGCGTCACCTCGGTCGTCCTGGCACACGGGACCGCCGGCGGCGAGAACTGGCAACTGTTCGCCTCGCGTTCCACGGACGGCCTCAACCTCGAGATCGCTGGGGAGACCACCGGGGCGGGCACGGGGGTGAGCACGGCGGCGGGCACGGCGGGGCTCGGCGCATCCTCGAGGAGCATCCAGGCGTCAACCATCCTCTTCGGCTCCGGCTCGGACGCCGGGCTCGTGATCTTCGGCTCCGTCCCCGAGGATGTCGTCCGGGTCGAGGCCACCTCCTCCGACGGCTCCACCAAGTCCGCGGACGTCCTCGACGTGCCGAACGAGATCGACCCCGGCCTGAACGCCTTCGTGCTCGTCGTCGCGCCGGAGGGCAAGATCGAGCTCCGCGGGCTCGACGCAGCAGGCAACGTCGTCGCTCACGGTACCGTCGACACCGCGGTACCCGCGCCGTTCCCGGGGGCCTCCCTGGAGGACGGTCGCCACTTCGGGTATGTGCGCTCCGTCGACGCCGAGGCGCGCACGATCGAGTTCGACCTCGCGTACTTCCTGTCCGGCGAGGCCGCCGACCGGGCCTACCAGGAGGCGACCGGCGACACCGGCCACGTGCCGAACGATCACTTCGTCGTCAACGACAACCCCATGCTCCGAACGCTCCCACTCGCGCCCGACGTGCGGCTGCGCCTGCTCGACTGGAACCACTGCTGCGGAACCTTCTTCGACGGCGACCTCTCGCTCTTCGCCCAGGCGATCCGGGAACAGGCGGACGTAACCGACGGCGACCTGATCTACCGCGGGCAGAGCCAGTGGTGGATCACGATCGAGAACGGCGTCGTGACCGAGATCGAGGAGCAGTACTCCCCGTAGTCGGCTACTGGTTCTCGCCGTGGAAGATCTCGGAGACGCTGCTCTCCTCGAACACGGCTCGCAGCGCGTCGGCGATCAAGGGCGCGATCGAGAGCACCTTCAGCTTCCCGAAGCGCTTCTCCTCCGCGATCGGCATCGTGTTCGTGACCACGACCTCGGCGATCGGCGCCTCCTCGAGGTTCTGCACCGCCTTGCCCGAGAGCACCGGGTGGGTCGCGGCGGCGTAGATCGGACCGGCGCCCTGCTGCGCGAGCACGCTCGCGCCCTTCGCGACGGTGCTCGCCGTGTCGATCATGTCGTCGACCAGGATGCACGGACGCCCGTCGACCTCGCCCACCACCTGCATCTCCTCGATCTTGTTGGCCTCGAAGCGTGATCGACGCTTGTACAGATAGGCGAGATCGGCATCCAGGTACTCGCGTAGACGCTCGGCGGTCTTGATCCGGCCGGCGTCGGGCGCGACGACGACCACGTCCCCGTCGTGCAACCCGAGGTCGTCCCGCAGGTACTGCGTGAGGACCGGGAGCGCCGTCAGGTGATCGAACGGGAAGTCGAAGTACCCCTGGATCTGACCGGCGTGGAGATCGACCGAGACGACCCGGTCCGACCCGGCGGCGCTCAGGAGATCGGCGACGAGCTTCGCGCTGATCGGCTCGCGCGCGAGGACCTTCTTGTCCTGCCGCGCGTAGCCGTAGTACGGGACCACCGCGGTGATCCGCTTGGCCGACGCGCGCTTCATCGCGTCGATCAGGATCAACTGTTCCATGATCGATTCGTTCACCGGGTCGGCGTGGGTCTGGATCACGAACACGTCGGCGCCGCGCACCGAATCCTCGGGACGGACGTAGATCTCGCCGGAACCGAACCGTCGGATCACGCACGGCGCGATGGGGATCCCCAGGTGTTCGGCGATCTCCTCGGACAACGCCCGATGCGTGGTGCCCGAGAACAGCATCATCCGCTTCTTGGTGACGATCTCCACCTCAGTGCGCCCCCTTGCCCTTGCTTCTCGGGGGGCTGCCGCTCGCGCTATCGCGCTCGCTCCTTGAGCCCCCCGAACCCCCCGCCCGCGCCTCGGTGTCGCCCGTTCTTCGAACCCTGGTCACTCGCTTCTTGCCGGTCTCGGCCTCGGCGTCCCGCCGCTTGCGGTAGCCCCTGACCACCCGTTGCTCCGAACGCTCAACGGCGAGCGCGCCCGCCGGGACGTCCGACGTGATCACCGATCCCGCGCCCGTCACCGCCCCCTTGCCGAGCCTCACCGGCGCCACCAGCATGGTATCGGAACCCACTCGCGCATCGTCCCCGATCCGTGTCCGATGCTTCTCGTACCCGTCGTAGTTGACGGTGACGGTCCCGGCTCCGATGTTGGCACGCCGGCCGACCTTCGCGTCCCCGACGTAGGAAAGGTGCGGCACCTTCGCGCCATCGGCGATCTCGGACGCCTTGATCTCGACGAACGAGCCGACCCTGGCGTCCGGCCCCAGCCGCGTGCCGGGACGGAGGTTCGCGTAGGGCCCAACCTGCGCCCGAGCGCCGATCCTCGAGGCGCGCACCACCGAGAACTCGACGACCGCGCCCTCCCCCACCGAGGTGTCGACGACCCGAGTCGCCGGCCCGATCTCGCACCCCGTGGCGATCCGGGTCTGGCCCGACAGGAACGTCATCGGGTGGATCACCGTGTCGCGGCCGATCCGGACGTCCACGTCGATGTACGTGGTCTCGGGGTCCTCCAGGGTCACGCCGTTCGCGAGGTGGCGCGCGTTGATCCGCTCGCGGAGGACCCGCGACGCTCTGGCGAGATCCGCGCGCGAGTTGATGCCCATCGCTCCGCCGGTGTCGACCCGAACGACCGAGACGCGCTCACCCTTCTCGATCAGGATCGGGAAGACGTCGTTCAGGTAGTACTCGCCCTGCGCGTTCTCGCGCCCCACGAGCGGCAACGCCCGGAACAGGTCGTCGCGTCGGAAGACGATCCAGTTGGTGCCCACCTCGCGGATCGATCGCATCGAGGCGGGCGCGTCGCTCCCCTCGACGATCGACGCGAGGCGGTCGCCGTCGCGCACGATGCGCGAGTAACGCCCGGGACGCTCGACCTCGGTCGTGATCATCGTGGCGGCGGCCTTCGTCCGCCGGTGGATCCGGATCAAGGTGCGGACGTCCTCGGGGGCGACCGGGTCGAAGTCGCCGTTCGCGATCAGCACCTCGGACGCCCGCCCGGCGGCCCTCTCGGCGACGAGGACGGCGTGGCCGGTCCCGAGCGCCTCGCCCTGCTCGACGAACACCGGCTCGGGAGCGATGCGCCACGACCGGACGGCCTCCCGGACCTCCTCGGCGCCGTGATGCACGACGATCACGATCTTCGACGGGCGGGCGGCTCGGACGTGCTGCAGCACCCACCACAGGGCGGACCGGCCGCAGATCGGGTGCAGCACCTTGGGCACGGCCGACTTCAGCCGCTTGCCCTCGCCTGCGGCGAGCACGACCGCAACGAGCGAGTTCGTCGGGGGCACGGGTTCCTCTCGGTGGGCGGACTCCCTTTGTACCGGCGCCGCGGTCGGCCTGGCAAGACGGCCGCTCAGGAGGACTGGTTCCGGGGGGAGGAGTCGAACCTCCACCGAGGGCTCCAAAGGCCCGCGTCCTGCCGTTAGACGACCCCGGACCGGCTCTCGATTATGCCGCATCAACCGGAGGACCCACGATGGGCTCCGCCCCGTCGAACCCCGCCGCCAGTTCGCGGGCGTGCGCCTCGTCCCGTGCCAGGCCGATCACGGAGGAGCCGCTCCCGCTCATCACCGCGCCGAGCGCACCCGACTCGATCAGGTCCCGCGCCGCCTCCCCGATCTCGGGGTGCCTAGAGGCGACGGGCCGCTCGAGGTCGTTGAACAGGAGGGACCCGAGCGCCTCTGCGTCGCCCGCCGTCGCGGCGGCGAGAAGGCGATCGGGGTCGGGGCCGGTCCCGGCCGCGTCCTCGTCCCACCAGCGATAGGCGTCGGGCGACCTTACGCCGAACCCGAACCGAACCAGCACCCAGTGGAACGGCGGGACCTCGGCCGGCGCGAGTCGCTCACCCCGCCCACCCGCCAGGACGGCCCCGCCGGACAGCATCGCGGGGACGTCCGAACCGATCCGCTCGCCGATCTGCTCCAGCGTGGCGGCGTCGACCTCGCACCCCCACAGCTCGTTCAGCGCGAGCAACGTGGCGGCCGCGTCGGCGCTCCCGCCGCCGAGACCCCCCGCGACCGGGATCCGCTTGTCGATCTCGACAAGGGCGCCTGCGGCGTCGGCGCACGCGTCCGCGAGCGCGAGCGCGGCGACCAGTGCGAGGTTGAGCCCGCCCGGCGAGAACGCCGGCTCGCCCGCGATCTCGACGCGAAGATCCTCGGCCGGCCGGACCACGACGCGGTCGGCGAGCGAGATCGGGACGACCAGGCTCTCGATCTCGTGGTACCCGTCCTCACGGGTCGAGAGCACCCGCAGGAACAGGTTGATCTTGGCGTGCGCATCGCGCCGGATCGTCCTCCCGGTCACGGCGTCAACCCCCGTTCGAGCATCGCCCGCGCGATCGCGGCGAACGCGTCCAGCCCGAGCCGCTCGGCGCGGACGCTCGGGTCCGGGTCGACCGCTCGCAGGATCTCGGCGGCGTCACCGCCGTCGAGGCCGAGCCGTCGGAGTGCGTTCGCCATCGTCTTGCGCCGCTCGGCGAACCCCTCGTCGACGACCGCGAACAGCGCCGCCGGATCCACGTCGACGGCGGGCGGCCGGGGGTCGAGCCTGACGAGCACCGAGTCGACCTTCGGACGCGGCCAGAACACGTCCGCCGGCACCCGGCGGAGCACGCGGGCGTCGGCCCCGTACGCGACCCGAACGCTCACCGCCCCGTAGGCCTCCTCGCCGGGGCGCGCGACGAGGCGCTCTCCGACCTCGCGCTGCACCATCACGACGTACCGGTCGATCGGCGCCGTCCGCAGAAGCTCCATCAGGAGCGGGACCGAGACGTTGTAGGGCAGGTTCGAGACCATCGACCAGCGGTCGGCACCCAGCGCCGTCGTCCAGTCGAGGCGCATCGCGTCGGACACCTCGATGCGGACGTTCGGATAGGACCCGACGACCTCCCGGAGCGCCCGCGACAACCCGTGGTCCACCTCGATCGCCAGGACCCGCGCTCCCGCCTCGGCGAGCGGGACCGTCAGGGACCCGAGACCTGCGCCGACCTCGACGACCCGATCGCCTTCCCGAACGCCGGCATCGGCCACGATCGCGCGGGCGAGGTTCGGGTCGGCGAGGAAGTGCTGGCCTCGGATCCTGGTCGGCCGGATCCCGTGGCGCGCCGCGAGGTCCTTCAGCTGGGAGCGGCCGAGGCCGTCCCCGCGCTCACCAGCTGAGCCGGACCTGACAGACGCCTTGGGCGAGCGGGGCGATCCGGGCGAACGCCTCGTCGGAGAGGTCGATGATCCGTCCGCCGAAGGGTCCCCGATCGTTGATCACCACCTGAACGGTCTTGCCGTTCGCGATGTTCGTGACGGTGACCACCGTACCGAACGGGAGCCACGGGTGGGCCGCGGTGAGCCCGCCCCCCGGCGCGAACGAGTACCAGCTCGCCTCGCCCACCTGGGTGCCGTCGGTCTCGTGCTCGCCGTCGGTTTGCTTCCCCCGGCCGATGACGCGCCGGGCGGCGATCGCCTCCTGCAGGACGGTCCTGGAGAGCACCTCGGTGGCGGCGGCCTCCCCGTTCACGAACTTGATCCGCGTGCGCTCCACCATCACGCCGTCGACGCCCGCGCGTTCCAGGCGAACCGCGCCGGCGCTCATGGTGTCGGAATAGCTCGTGGACGTGGTGTACGGGATCGGGATGCGGACGTCGCGGGTTCGAAACGCGATCGTGTCGTAGCGGACGCGCATCCCCTCTTTGAGGGGGGTCCTGGGTGACGGAAGGACGCGGTCGTCGCGGTCGGGTGTGATCCCCATGGCCGAGAGGAGCTCGCGAACGGTATCGGCGTTGGTGAGGACGTCGTGGTCCTTCCCCTTCACCACGACGTCCGCCGACACCCTCTGCGACCACCCGGCCGGATCTCCCGCGGAGAACCAGTCCTCGCCGGACCGCGACGCGAGCATCAGATGCGGCGCGGTCGCTCCCTCCATCACCCAGACCCCCACATCGTCGGGCCCGGGACCCGTGATCCCGTCGAGCCAACCCCGCTCCACGACGACGGTCATCCCGTCCGCGAGCGAGGTCTGCGTCGGCGGCGTCACCAGGTCGCCGTACCCAACGAGGATCCCCTGCGCGTCGAGGAGCTCCCCGACGCTCGCGCTCATCGTTCGAACGGCCTCGGGTCGCCCTTGGTCCACCACGAGCGTCACGGTCTTCTGGATCGCGACGTACGTGAGCCCCCCCACGAGCACCACGCTCGCGAGCAGCGCGTTCCCCATCGCCTTGCGAACCCGCAAACGGCGGACCCGCGTCGGACGAACCGGCACCCTTCCTCCTCGCGGAAGAAGGCTCCGGGGGGAAGTGGCCGTGGCCGACCGAAGCCTTTCGACGAGCTACCGGGGAGGACCGTACCAAACCCTCAACCCTTACTGCAAACTTCAATCTCGGGGTTTTTCGAGGGCCTCCCGAAGCCTGGGAAAGGCGATCTTGGCGTTCTCGGCGGTGGTTTCCCTCACGATTTCCACAGGTTCGTCCCGAGCGGACGCGATCGCCTCGATCACGTCGAGGACGTTCGACGGCGCGTTGTCGCGTCCACGGAGTCGTTGGGGCGCGAGGAAGGGGCTGTCGGTCTCGACGAGGATCCGGTCGAGCGTCACCGCCGAGGCGGCCTCGCGGAGGTGAGCGTTCCTCGGATAGGTCACGTTCCCCGCGAACGAGAGGAACCAACCGCGCTCCGCGCACCGCGCGGCGATCTCGGCATCGCCGCTGAAGCAATGCAGAACCACGCGTTCGGCCGAACCCTCATCGAGCACTCGAAGGATCTCGGGCCAGGCGTCCCGGACGTGGATCACGAGTGGAAGGTCGTACGCCTTCGCCAGTTCAACCTGCGAACGCAGCGCGCGCTCTTGGTCCGGTCGAGGGGAGCGCATGCGGAAGAAGTCCAGACCGCACTCGCCGACCGCGACCACGAGCGGGTTCGCGAGCAGCTCCTCGATCTCGGACGACGCCCGGGCGCCGAAGTCGCTTGCGTCGTGGGGGTGCATCCCTGCGGTGGCGACGACGCCGGGGAACGATGCGGCAAGCTCGACCGAGCGACGGCTCGACCCGGGGTCGATACCGACGCAGACGAGGGTGTCGACACCCCGGACCCGAGCCGTCTCGATCGCCTCGGAGGGGTCGTCGTCGAGCAGGAACAGGTGGCAGTGCGTGTCGACGGCGCCGCTCTGTATCGGCGGTTCAGGGTTCGACTCGTTCACGGCCCGACACCCTAGTCGTCGCCACCCATCCTCGACCCCGACTCGAAGATCCCGAGCAGAGCCACGCTGCGTGCACTAGCCGCTCTCGATCGGAAGTCGAGGAGGTGAGTGCCACGTGAAACGTGATGGCGCGAACCCTCACTCAGGAGTCGAGCCGGGGGAACAGCGAGTCGCCTTTGACGGTCTTGGTCCCGGGCCGCAAACCGCCCCAGGCGGAAGCTCCCGGCAGCCGCTGCGCCTCCAGCGGCTCGTCGATCCCCAGCTGTTCCCACAACCGAGTCGCGGCCCCCGGCATGATCGGCGCGATCAGGATCGCCAAGATCCGCAGGGTCTCGGCCGACGCGTACAGGACCGCACCCATCTCGCCCCGCCGAGACGCGTCCTTGGCCAGTGCCCACGGCGCCTTCTCCACGAGGTACCGGTTGGCCCGAGCCACCACGTCCCACAGCGCCGCGAGGGCCTGGGTGAGCGCGACATTCGACATGTGCACGTCGTACCGGCGGACGGCATCGTCGATCACGCTGGGCAGGTCCTCCTCCTGGCCGCCGGCTTCCGGGACGAGGCCGTCGAACGACGAGGCGAGCATGGCCAGGATCCGGCTCGCGAGGTTGCCCAGCCCGTTGGCGAGGTCGGCGTTGTGGCGATCGATCATCGCCTCCCATGAGAAGTTGCCGTCCTGGCCGAACTGGATCTCGCGCACGAAGTAGTAGCGGTACGAGTCCACGCCGAAGTGATCGATCAGCTCGAACGGGTGGATGCCCGTCAGGTTGGTCTTGGACATCTTCTTCCCGCCCACGGTCAGGTACCCGTGCGCCCAGACCTGCGTCGGCGGCTCGATGCCGGCCGCCATCAGCATCGCCGGCCAGTAGATCGCGTGCTGGCGGAGGATGTCCTTCCCGATCATGTGGATGTTCGCGGGCCACAACGCGGCGAACCGCTGCTCGTCGCTCCCGTACCCGGCGGCGGTGATGTAGTTGGTGAGCGCGTCGAACCAGACGTAGCACACGTGCTTGGGGTCCCACGGCAGCGGGATCCCCCAGTCGAAGTTCGTCCGGCTGATCGAGAAGTCGAGCAGCCCTCCTCTGATGAGACTGAGGACCTCGTTGCGCCGGGTCTCGGGTTCGACCCGCGAGGGGTCGCGCTCGTAATGCTCGAGCAGGCGATCGGCGTACGCGGACAGGCGGAAGAAGTAGTTCTCCTGCGTGACCCGCTCGACGGGGCGCTCGTGGATCGGGCACTTACCGTCGATGAGTTCGTCCTCCGTGTAGTACAGCTCGCACGACACGCAGTACAGGCCCTCGTAGGTGCCGAGATAGATGTCGTCCCGCCCGTTGTCGTGAACCGCCAAGAGCAATCGCTGGACCGCCTGGCGGTGCCGGGGCTCGGTCGTGCGGATGTAGTCGTCGTACGCGATGTTCAGGCGCGCCCAGACCTGGCGCCAACGAGGCTCCATCTCGTCGACCCACCGCTGCGGCTCCATCCCGGCGGCCTCGGCCGCCCGCTGCAGGTTGAGACCGTGTTCGTCTGTGCCGGTGAGGTGGAAGACGTCCTCGCCGCGCAGCCGGTGGTACCGGGCTATGAAGTCGGTCGCGACGGCGTTGTACGCGTGACCGATGTGCGGGTCGGCGTTCGGGTAGTAGATCGGCGTGGTGATGTAGAAGACGTCCTTGCCCATGGTCGAGTCATGGTAGCCGAGCCTCCCAC